>JALWSJ010000056.1 GCA_026993705.1 Flavobacteriales bacterium | reverse complement strand
CTCCTATCCCTAACGCAGAACAAAAAAAACAAAACTTGAACTACCGGAACACACAATATTGCTCGCCTTTACAAAAAATAGAAATCCCCCTTTTCAAAGAAAAAGAAGTAAAAGTCTTTGTAAAAAGAGATGATTTGATGCATCATGAAGTTTCGGGGAACAAATGGCGAAAACTCAAATTAAATATTGAGGAGTACCAAAAAGGAAACTATAAAAACGTAATCACCTTCGGAGGAGCATATTCCAATCACATACTAGCCACCGCAAAAGCTGGTTACGACTTCAATATTCCAACAATAGGAATAATAAGAGGAGAAGAAACACTACCGCTTAATCCTACGCTCAGCAGAGCAAAAGAATTGGGAATGCAATTAAAATACATCTCCCGTACGGAATATAGAACAAAACACACCCCTTCTTTTTTTAAACAATTACAAGACGAATATCCAAATTCCTATATAATCCCCGAAGGAGGAGCAAACCTTTTAGGAATGTTAGGTTGCAAGAAAATTGTAGAAGAAATCAAACAAGATTTTGATTACATCCTAACCGATTGCGGAACAGGAGCAACCTTAGGAGGTATCGCACTAACTTTACAGACTCATCATAAAGCAATAGGTATTCCTGTATTAAAAGGAGGTGAATTTATACTAGATGAAATTAAGACCTATTACCAAAAAATAAATCAAACAAATTTCAATTGGGATAGTATCCAATTAAAAACAAATTATCATTTTGGAGGTTATGCCAAACATACGGACGAATTAATAGATTTTATGCGTTGGTTCTATATTCAAACAGGAATAAAAACCGACCCTGTTTATACAGGGAAATTATTTTTTGCTTTGATAGATTTAATACAGAAAGGATACTTTTCAAAAAACTCAACCATTGTTGTTGTGCATACAGGGGGATTACAAGGAATAGAGGGGTTTGAAAAAAGGAAAAAGCTAAAAATTTATCCCGATTAATTTATGGCATAATTTTCGTTTTAGAGCCTTTTATCCGATGCCAAAACAAAATTTAATTCCTCCTTAAATGGGAGTGTATTAAAAAATAATTTATATCTTGCGTAACCAAAAGACTACTTTACGTGTTTAAATGAGCAGAATTTTAACCATATTAACCCTTATAATATTTACCTCAACAATTTGGGGGCAAAAAACTGCGGGAACACAAGCCAATAACAAGATAAGAGGTATTTATGTCTATCAGTTTGCCAAAAATGTTGATTGGCCTCAAAAGTATAAAACAGGGGACTTCATTATAGGAATACTCGGAGACAAACTCTTTTACGAACAAATCAAGAAAACTTATACAGGAAAAGCCATAGGTAGTCAAAAAATAAAAGTTGAATTTTACGAAAATATTTCTGCCGTAAAATCACCTCATTTACTTTACGTTTCTCCCTACAACAGAAAAGTAGCAATAGAATTAGCTAAAAAATTAAAAAAAGACAAAACCCTAATCATTGGAGAAGAAGAAGGTTTATTAAATGATGGGATTATTATTAATTTCATATCAAGAAATAATAAATTAGCTTTTGAATTGAGTAAAACCAATGCCAAGAAAAAAGATTTAATCATCAGCCAAACGTTAACACGATTAGCTGTAGATGTATTATAAAATGAAGTCGTTAACAAACATATTGACCTTTGTTCTTGTTGTTTATACAGGATTAATGTGGGGACAGTCATACAATAAATATTGTCTGTATGCTGACTATGCAGCAAAGGCTTATAAAACCGATGTAGAAAAAGCTATAACGTTAATGGATTCTGCATTTTTAATGTGTCCGGAGCGTTCTAATAATTTCGAGAATTGGTTTAATTATGCCATGTTTAATAAAGAGTTGTCAAAAAGAACAGGAGACATTAATAAAAGAGAAGTAGCTTTAAATGCTTTGTTGAGAGCTAGAGGATTAGATAAAGATGGTGAATATCAAGAAACAGTAAATAAAGGAATTAAAAGCATAGCGAATTACTATAAAAATGATGCTATTCTGGCAATGCAGGACACATCCTCTAATTTTGCAGGAGTTTTAGAAAATTATAATAAATACAAAGAGGTAAAAAAACTAGCTGAACCGAATACAAACTTTAAAAATGAGGAGATACAAATGTATGGAAGCTTAGCTGAACTTAACCTTATTAAATACAAAAACAATAAGGATTTATATACGAACTACTTGGATTCCAGTATTAAATATTACGAAAAAATATTAGAATTAGACTCTACACGTTCAGAAACCTATAAAGAACTAGGGCTGATTTATTTTAACCAAGCCGTAGATATAGTAAACAGTTTAGATGTAGAAGCTGATATAGAAACGCTTATGGCTACCGATGAAAAGAAAGCCTATTTGGGATTAAAAAGTATTCCTTATTTCGAGAAAGCCTACGAACTTAATCCTAATGATTCGCGTGCCATATATGCACTCGCAGGTTGTTACGAACTTATCTCCGAATCGGACAAAGTTCAAGAGTATCTAAACCTCCTAAAGGAAAAAGATCCTGACTTTTATAACGAGGTATATAAAACATCATCAAACTAAATACTGCCCTTTATGAGATTTTCAGTAGGTAAGAAAATAGGCTTAGGGTTTACGTTGATTGTACTTTTGTTACTCGTCATCTTCGGGATAACACTTTCAGTTTTAAAAGGGGCTGAAAAAACGCTTCAAACGAGTATCAATAATAATAAAGAATACATCGAAGTAGGTCAGCCTACTGTTGACGAATTAATTGATTTAAAATTCAACTTAAATAATGCATTAAAATTCGTTCAGCACGTAACTTTCAACCAAACGAAATCTGATGATTTTGAACGAGTGGAACTCAATCGCTTACTCAAGAAAAAAATACCCAAAAATTTAGGACGATTAGATTCACTTCAAAAACATTGGAATGGAACTGAGTTAGAGTATAACCGAGAGTTACTGACAGCACTAAAAGAAAATGTAAAAACAGCAACGAAATCTTATTACAATTCCATTGGAAATGTATTGAGAGGATACGAAGACTATGACCAAGAGATGAATGTACTTTCTGCTCGTACGTTTTATGATGTTGAGGTGTATCCCGAATTTGAAAATTCGATTGGTAAAGTAGAAGAATTATTGGAAATTAAAAATATGGACTTGGAGAACCAAAAAAAACAAGGTTCTGCTTCGTTTGAAAAAACCAATCACCGATTTTCATTGCTTTATTGGGGTATATTAATAGCCGGTATAGTATTGGTTATAGGAACAATAATCATTGCAACTTTTACAACCATCAGTATTACCAAACCCGTACAAGAATTAAAAACTTTTTTAATTGCTCTCGGAAAGGGAATTATCCCTGAAAAACACATTTCGCCAAGCAATGATGAAATAGGAGAAATGGCTGTAGCTATGAATCAATTAGTGGACGGACTGGAACGTACGGCAACCTTTGCGAACGAAGTTGGAAAGAGTAATTTCACATATCCCTATGAGCCATTGAGTGAAAAAGACAAATTAGGACACGCTCTACTCGTCATGCGTGATGAATTGGCAGAGAGCGAAAGAGTTTTAGAGCAAAAAGTAATCGAACGAACAAAAGAAGTTGTAAGACAAAAAGAAGAGATAGAACACCAAAGCGAAAAGTTAGAGGAACTATACAGTGACATCACGGCAAGTATTCGATATGCAAAGAGATTACAAGATTCTATTTTACCTCAAAGACAATACATTGATAATGTACTTCCTGAATCATTTGTTCTTTTTAAACCGAAAGACATTGTTAGTGGTGACTTTTATTGGTTCTACGAGATTGATAATAAAGTGATTTTTGCCGCGGTAGATTGTACCGGACATGGTGTGCCGGGAGCATTTATGAGTCTTATCGGTGCCAATTCCTTGAACAGAATTGTGATTGAAAATGGCGAAACCAAACCTTCTGTAATTCTTGATGAATTAAATCGTCTTTCTTCAGAAGCCTTAAATAAATCGACCGAAGGAAATGAAGTGCGAGATGGAATGGATGTGGCTATTTGTAGCCTTGACAAAGAAACCTATGAATTGGAATATGCCGGGGCGAACAATCCTTTATATGTTGTTAGAGGTAATGAAGTGATACAAATAAAAGCAGATAAGTTTGCTATTGCCTCTTTTCCTCCGTATGAATTGAGATATACTAACCATACGCTGAAATTGGAAAAAGGAGATGGTGTTTATATCTTTTCTGATGGATACGCCGACCAATTTGGTGGTGAACGAGGTAAAAAATTCATGTACAAGAAATTCAGAAATCTCTTAGTAGAGATTAAAGATTTACCTGCTCAACAACAACGAAAAATACTTAATCAAAAGTTTGAAGAATGGCGTGGCATCTACGAACAAGTGGATGATGTTTTAGTGATTGGTGTTAAGATTGTCTGAGGAAATTATTAAATGCTTTTTTGCTTGTTAGCATAAATTAAAAAATGAAAATTAACCTCTTTTGCATATTTCTTCTTTTCTTCTGTTTGGGCTCTTGTTCATCAAGGGATTATAGTCAAGATATTTTGATAGAAAAACCTACGAATTTAATCGTCAATAAATCTGACAAAACACCATACACTGGGAAAATTACAATTACAGATGAGAAGAATACAACTTTTTTCGGAGAATCACTGAACGGAAAAAAACATAAAAAATGTTATTGGATTAAAGAAAACGGAGATACAATTCAATTACAAATTTATAATGAAGGTGATATGATTTATTCTATCCAATTTGACTTTAATGGTGAGAGGTCAACGGAATGGATTAAATACCACCTAGAAATCACTTCATTTGACTCTTTACTAATATACAATATCTTCCAGATTATTGAAAAATCAGACTTTGAATTATTAGAAAAGATGATTCAACAACATCAATTACCTTATGCAAAATTGGTAGAAAATAAAATATCCAAATTAGAGAACGAGTTAGGAGAACTGCATAAAATGAAACTTGAACGAATTAATAAATGCACATATAATTTTAGACCAGAAAAATATCTTGAAATTGAAACGGTATCAGAATTTGAGTATGAGACTATCCAACTCGGGATTAGACTTCTTGAATACGAAAATAAATTGCAGACAATTGAAATTTGGGAAATGAAACCTTCAAAAAACATATCGAAATCATATATTGGTTTCGATATTTGGTCTTATTTGAACCTCTAAACTTATGCTGTCAAAACTATATGTA
The DNA here is from genome assembly GCA_026993705.1 of Flavobacteriales bacterium. GTDB lineage: Bacteria > Bacteroidota > Bacteroidia > Flavobacteriales_D > Parvicellaceae > S010-51. Next base: position 3,277 of record JALWSJ010000056.1, on the reverse strand, counting down.
ATAGACGTTGAATGCTAAATTGAAAATTTGAAGTAATTAATTAAAATCGATAAATATTTGTTTAGTTTTTAAAGAGAACTTGTTTAAAGTTAATAGCTAATTTTTATTCCATAGCTAATGGCTATGCAATAAAAATGGAGCTTTGCCAGAAATACCGATAGCTATCGGTACATTTACGCTCGCTATTAGCCTGTCAACTTTAAACAAGTTCATCGTCTAAGAAAACTAAAATTCACTTTATCTGCACTCATTCCACTTGCGTTAGGGATTGTATCCCTAACACGAATAGAATAAACGTGAAAAAGTGTTTTTAATTTCCTTATCCTTCTTCAAAATTCTTTTCCATAGCTGGGGCTATGTAAAATAATTTTTCATCGTCTAAGAAAACTAAAATTCACTTTATCTTCGCTTATTCTATCCGCGTTAGGGATAGGAACGGCATCCTTTTGCCCTCCCTCCTTTTGGAGGGCAAAAGATATAGTGGATAGCCCGACCTTTACGGCGTTGAAAAATAGTGTAGTGAGAACTACACTATTTTTTTATGCCGTGAAGGGAACGCCCAAATCATAAAAAACGAACCTACCCCAATAAAATATAGAAATACGCCTCTAATAAACCTCATTTTCTTTTTAGTGAATTTCTATATTCGATTGGTAGTACATTCCTGATGTTTTTTTGTATTTTTGTGCAAAGTCAACTGTTATCAAACCGAAAAGAAATAAATCCCTTATTATTCTGTACATTCTCTTTGGGTATGTATTTCTGCAACTCGTTTGGTGGGCATATACAATTATTGAGCTGAATAAAGTTATTCATCAAAATCCGGAAATTGTTCATAAAAAAACAATGATGATAGCCGGTGAATCCGCTGTATTTATTTTATTACTGTTTACGGGGGTATATTTTATTCGGAAATCCATATTAAAGGAGTTGGCACTGGTTAACGAGAAGAAAAATTTCACCCTTTCGGTTACGCACGAGTTAAAAACTCCTATTGCTTCAAGTAAATTATTCTTGGAAACACTCATCAACAGAAATCTTCCTAAAGAACATGAAAAAAGCATCTTAAAAAAGGTTTACAACGACCAAAATCGCTTGCAACAATTGGTGGAGGATATTTTGTTAGCTTCTAAATTAGATGAACACAAAGTTAAACTGTATCCAAAGCAAATTAACCTCTATGATTTTGTTGTTTCGACCACTCAAAATATGGTAGGAGAAAATAATGTACGCTACAACATTCCTAAAGATTTGGTTGTAGAATTAGACCCTTTTTATTTCTCATCTGTCATTCAAAACCTTCATTCTAATGCCGTAAAATATTCAGAGAAAGAAATTATTTGGGAAGCAGAGGTAAAAGGTGAGATGGTTTACCTTCGTATAAAAGATTTTGGAAACGGGATACCCAAAAAAGAAAGACAAAATGTGTTCAAACTGTTTTACCGAATGGGCGATGAAGATACGCGAAGTTCAAAAGGAACAGGCTTGGGGCTTTACTTGGTAAATAAAATCGTTACTTTGCATAATGGGAAAATTAGCATAGCAGAAAACAAACCTCAAGGTACAATTATAGAAATAGAAATTCAACAAAAATGGCAAAGAAAAAAGCAGTACTCGTAATTTTAGACGGCTGGGGAATAGGAAAACACGATTATACGGATGGTGTTTACTTGGCAAATACACCTTTTATAGATAGTCTATACACAAAATATCCTCATAGTACGCTACTTACTTTTGGTGAACATGTTGGGCTACCACAAGGTCAAATGGGAAACTCGGAAGTAGGACACTTGAACATTGGAGCAGGAAGAATCGTCTATCAGGATTTGTCTAAAATCAATATGGAAATAGAAAATGGTTCATTTTTTAAAAATAAAACCCTTCTTGATGCCATAAATTACGCTAAAACAAAGAATAAAAAAATTCACTTAATGGGGCTTGTTTCCAAAGGTGGCGTACATTCTTCACAGGAGCATCTTTACGCACTTTGCGACCTACTAAAACAACAAGGAATAGACAATGACCAAGCTTATATTCATGCCTTTACGGACGGTCGTGACTGCGACCCTCATTCAGGAAAAGGGTACTTGAGTGAATTGGAAGATTATATAAAAAATCACCCCGTAAAAACTGCTTCTGTCATCGGCAGGTATTACGCAATGGATAGAGACAAACGGTGGGAGCGAATAGAACTCGCTTATAATTTACTCGTCAAAGGAGAAGGTGAAAAAGTACATTCCTCAATAGAAGCCATAGAAAAAAGTTATAAAGAAGGTATTACCGATGAGTTTATCAAACCCCACGTTGTTGTAAACAACAATGACGAACCTCTTGCCACCATTGAAGAAAACGACGTTGTTATCTGCTTTAATTATAGAACCGATCGTTGTAGAGAAATTACCGAAGTGCTTACTCAAGAAGAGCATCCACCGATGCACACTATCCCTTTGTACTATGTAACCATGACCAATTACAACAAAGACTACAAAGGAATACACGTTGTATATGATAAAGACGTGTTACACAACACTATAGGTGAAATCATCAGCAAGGAAGGCTTAAAACAACTTCGCATAGCTGAAACAGAAAAATACCCACACGTTACCTTCTTCTTTAGCGGAGGAAAAGAAAATGAATTTGACGGAGAAAAACGAATTATGGTTCACTCACCCAAAGTCGCCACCTACGACCTTCAACCCGAAATGAGTGCTCCAGAAGTTACCGAAAAATTAGTCCACGAACTAGAAAATAAATCCGTTGATTTTGTTACCCTTAACTTTGCGAACGGCGATATGGTTGGGCACACTGGCGTTCCAGAAGCAATAATCAAAGCCTGTGAAACCGTGGATACCATGCTCAAAAAAGTCATAGAAACAGGGGTTAAAAATGGCTATTCTTTTGTTATTATTGCCGACCATGGCAATGCAGAGCTTATGATAAATGAGGATGGAACACCCAATACATCACACACAACAAACCTTGTCCCAATCATAGTCATAGACCCCGATTACAAAAAAGTTAAAAAGGGAAAATTAGCAGATATAGCACCTACACTGCTTAAAATAATGGGAATCCCCCAACCCAAAGAAATGACTGGAGAACCATTGGTAGAATAATATTTTTGGCGTTCCCTTTCACGAATAAAAAACATATCGTTGCACTATATGTTTTTTACTCGTGAAAGGTCGGGCTATCCACTATATCTTTTGGTTTGCATAAAGCAAACAAACCAAAAGGATGCCGTTCCTATCCCTAACGCGAACGGAATGAGTGCTAA
>JALWSJ010000055.1 GCA_026993705.1 Flavobacteriales bacterium | reverse complement strand
AACGGCAATCAAAAAAACATATGGCTGGAAGGAATTTAGGAAGAACTGAACCTACCCTTTCTCTTGCCTATCAAAATTGAGTGTTAAAAAATTTTGGATAATTTCTAAAAAACTGCGGAATCGAGTAAAAGAAAAAAGGAGGCGCAAGCGCCACTGATTTTAATAAGGGCTTTGCCCTCAGCCTTCGGCTTCACCCAGCTAAGGGCTACGCCCTTTGCAAACCGTTGGCGGCTTCGCGACAACTCAACCTTCGGTTGAGTTGCTGCGACCCGCTTGCGTCTGCAAAAGACGATTTTAAATAATTTTTTAAAAGATTAAAAGAAATGAGGAGGCGCAAGCGCAATTTATTTTAATTTTAAAAGACTAAAAGAAATTAAGAGTGCTAAAGCACAACTCATTTTAATAAGGGCTTCGCCCTCAGCCTTCGGCTTCACCCAGAAGAAAGAAGGAGTGCTAAAGCACGTTTATTTATCAGAGGCTACGCCATTAGTAATACGCACGGACTTTGAACACTTTAAATAACCGTGAATAGAACCAACTGAAACCCCTAGTTCTAACGCGATCTTCCGCAAACTTAACCCTTCTTTTTTCATTCTTATTGCCTGTTCTTTTTTAGTTTCCGCATTTTTTAGATATTCCTCCCTTGAAATCGCACCAGAATCACGCCTGCGGTTCTTTTCACGCACCTTATGACGCTCTTTTGACATCGAAAGTGTTATTATCGTCTTTAATTGAGCCTGTTCATCATCCGTAATTCGGAATAAATCAATCAATGTTTGGTTCTTTGGTGTATATAGTGAAGGGTACTCTCGCCCCGCAAATTCAATTTTTTGCCCCTTACTGTACTCTTTTGCCTTTTGGTAAAGGGTAGATAGCTCTTTGCTACGATAGCCCCAATTTGGGTCTATTTCTTTCGCTAAAGCAGCCGCTTCATGCCACATGTCTCTATGATTCGTTGCACCCGAAAGCAATAAGAAATTTAATTGCCAAAAAAGGGTTCGCATTCGTTCCCCTTCTTTCACTCCGCCCCGCATTTTAACTAAACTTCTCAAGTCTTCTAGCCGATTCCATGCTAAATTACGCCCATTCAATTTTTGTAAATTTGTCTTTTTACCTTTTGGCTTTGACTTTAAAAGCTTTAATCGGGCTTTTTTGCCTTCTTCTATTTCATGGCGAGCAATAGGCAATACGCATTCTGTAAGATATTCAAAATCATAATGAATGGGCTTTCCTTTGGTTTCGCCTTCTGTCAGATGAACAATTTTGGCAATTTTTCCTGATTTTGTATTCACTGTATCAACACAACGAAGTACCCGACTGGCATCTTTAGCACCTGTATCAGCACCTAAGTCAAGCAAAGCATCAACAAGATGGCGTTGAACTGCATTCCAACGGGGTAAGGCTTGGCGGGGCAAGGCATTTTCAAGTAACCATTTGGCTTGAAGTCCACGTCCTGAAAAAATAATTAAAGAAGGGATGGGAATACCTTCAACTTCGCAAAAATAAAGTAAAGCGGCAACTTGAGCAGGAATGTTTTTGTCTTTTAATCCTTCTGAACGATAAGTATCTAAGTCAACAAAACAAAGCCCTAGACTTTGCAAATGAATAATTCGGCGGGTTTTACAATAAAATTGGGCTTGGCTGATCCAACTGTCTCTTTTAGGATCAAGATTTTTTATAACAAAAGGAAGCTCAACAATAGGGTAACTTATTTGTTGTTTTGTTGAGCCAAACTGTACTAGTGTCGAGAAATAACCCGTTTCCTTTTTTAGGTAAGTTTCTGGTTCAAAATTAAAATCAAATTGGGGCATTTACAAATTCCTAAAAATGAACTTGTAAATAGTGGAAGTTTTTACTATACTATCGAAGTTCTTTGTTTGGAACAAACATTGAGAGCATTATGGTGCTAGAACACCGCTCTCTTAAAAACCCAACTCTTTTGAGTTGGGTTTTTTTATGTTTGTCATATATCAACGCCATTGCCATTAGTTCTGTTCTAACAGAATTAAAGTATATTTTAGAAAGGGTTGACACGGGCACTATAACATATTGTTTTCACTTATTGTTGAGCTTTTTTATAAAAAGTGTCTATTTCAAAACA
>JALWSJ010000054.1 GCA_026993705.1 Flavobacteriales bacterium | reverse complement strand
ATCATAATCTTCCCAAATTGGTTTTGTTTCAAATATTTTAAACCCTAAATCTTGATTTTTTAATGATTTTATTTCTTTCTTTAGTTCTTTTATCTTTTCTGCATTATCATTTATATCCAATTTACTTTCAATTTCTTTTATTTCTTTTTTCTTTTCTGCTATCTTAGGAGCTATCGTTTCTTTGTGCACCTTTTTTGCAGCCCGAATTAGCCGTTCTTTTGTAATTTCAAAAATTGTAGGCTCATCTACTTTTAGCTCCTCTTTTACAAATTCATATGCTGTTTTATTTTTTTGGGGGTCTATGAGCTCGGGTAATTGTACTAAAATATATTTTCTATTGCCACCATCTTCGGCATTGAGTTGCATCACCGCATCGCCTGTTGTACCTGAACCTGCGAAGAAATCTAAGATTAAGTCGTTGTTTCTTTCTTTAGTAGAAAATCCAATTAAATCTTTTATGAAAATTGTAGGTTTAGGAAAATTAAAAATTTTTTTTCCATTGAATAGTTTTTGTAATATAGGTGTTGCATTAAAATTTGAGTACTCTTTATTTACATAATCTAATGAAGTATATGGATTTGAGGGCATTATCTCCTTATTATTATAATCTCTAAACTCATAAGATTTAGCATAAACTTTCCAACCATCAGTTTGTTTTTTGAAAACAATATAATCATTTTCTATACCCCATTTTACTTTTTCTTTTGACCATCTAAAAACTTTATTTTTATCATTAAATCCATTACCAGGCCAAATTCTAGTACCATCTGGTGCAATTATAAAGTAATTTAGACTATCTGAATATTGAATACTGGCTTTATCTAATTGAGAAATATAATATCTCCCTCTAGTTTTAAGATATTTATCTTTTAAAGGATATAGTTTTTTTCTTTCTTTTTCGGTTTTTTTTCTTCTATTTAAATTTAATAATTCTTTGTGTTTGGAAAATACCAAAAGATTTTCATGATATAAAGAAATCGTTGTGGAATCCTGTTTTCCTGAATTAATAGTTCTTCTTATAAATTCTCCCACAAAATTCTCCTCCCCAAAAATCTCATCCATCATTAGGCGAAGTTGAGCCACTTCATTATCATCAATAGAGATAAAAATAACGCCATCGTCTTTTAGCAGTTGTTTTGCTATGTATAGTCGAGGATACATAAAAGTCAACCAAGCAGAATGGCTGTTGCTTTTGCTTTGTGTAAAATCTAAAATACGCTTAGCACGCTCCTCACTTATACCAGCTAATTCCATTAACGTAGGCACATCAAACTTACGGTCATCTTGATACACAAAACCATCACTTCCCGTATTGTAAGGTGGGTCAATGTATATCATTTTAATTTTTTCGTAATAAGCATTGCTTAAATGTTTCAGTACTTCTAGGTTATCACCCTTAATGAGTAAATTTTGAGAACTAACGTTCACTTTCTTTTGGTTAAACTCTTCATCTTCCTTTAACAATGTAGTTGCTTCATCCGTTGCCAATAAGCGAGCATAAGACTTGCCGAGCCAATCCATTCCATAACTCTCTTTAGAAAAATTAATTTCCGTACTAGAGAGTTGTTTTTTTAATTTTTCAAAATCAAGCTTTCCATTTTTATCAAAACATTGAGAGAAATGTTTTTTTAATATTTCTACGTACTTGCTCGGAGGTGTAATATTTCCAGTTATTCTTTGTTCTTTACTCATTTTCATTACATATATGCACTGTTATTCTTTTCTCATTCAATTTTATCTCCTTACACGAAACAAAAATAACAGAATTTACTGAACAAAACTTTTACGGAGTGAAATTAGTTTATTGTCCAATACCTCAAATTCGCAAATAGCTTAACCCTAAATATTTACAAGCTCCCTTTTCAAAAAGCAAACATTTATATTGGTTCGGCATATTTGAGGTGTAAAACTTCATTTGCAAAATTAAAGGTTATACTTACTCCATTCACATTTTCTTGCTACCTTTGTTTCTTTTTTTTTGAAAAAGCAAGCCCTTTTATCGCATTAGAAACATCTAATGAGGAAAGTCCGGGCAGTAGAGAGCAGTATGCTTCCTAACGGGAAGAACTTTTGTTTGCAAAACAAAAGTATAGCAAGTGCCACAGAAAATAGACTTCCTATTCATAGAATAGAATAGGTAAAGGTGAAAAGGTGGGGTAAGAGCCCACCGGTACTGATGGTAACATCGGTAGCCGGGTAAACCTCATACACTGAAAAACCAAATATACCGGAGTTTGAGAGTTGCTCGCTCAATTCGGAGGGTAGGTTGATGGAGTCGTTTGGCGACAAACGACCTAGATAAATGATAAAACTTGGTTTTATTTTTTTCCAAGACAGAACCCGGCTTATAGGCTTGCTTTTTCTTTTTTTTCGTTAAAAGTACATTAAAACCTTATTTTTACCTCAAATCTATTTTTATAGTTGTATATTTGCATAAATCCATTAATAATCTTATGATTAGATAGATACTTTTTATAACCTCATTTATTATGACTACTCCCAACATGAAAAACACGACCAACCTCCCCCTTTCAGCGGGTACGATTTATTTTTTAGATAAAAATCTGATTCACTTTACATATAAAAAAGGAGAAACAACGTTAGAAGAAGTAAAGGAACTTCTCTCCTATTTAACCGATTATGTTAAAAAAAATGGAAAGATTAAATTAATACTGGAGATTCCTCCTTTTTCTGAATTATCAAATGAGGCTGTAGAATATATTTATCGGAATAAATATAAACAGAAAAATATTCTAACTTTAGCTCTAGTTATAGAATCAATTGCACAACGGTTGAACTCCAAGTTTTACCATTCTAAAATTGAAACCAATGTTAAGACAGAGTTTTTTAAAGACTTTAACAAAGCTTTGGATTGGATAACTCAAAATTAGCCCTTATTGTAGCGTTTAGCTTTATAATTTATCCGTACTTTTGTAGTTATGGATTTTAAATTACTTTCCAACTTTAAGCCAACAGGTGATCAACCTCAAGCAATTCAACAAATTGTTGAAGGGTTTAAAAGTGGAGTAAAACATCAAACCTTGTTAGGAGTAACAGGTTCAGGAAAAACATTTACCGCGGCTAATGTAATAGAACAAATCAATCGTCCGACGTTAATCCTATCGCATAACAAGACATTAGCAGCTCAACTCTACGAAGAGTTTAAGGCTTTTTTCCCTGACAATGCAGTAGAATATTTTGTTTCATATTATGACTATTATCAACCAGAAGCATACCTGCCAACTACGGGAACCTATATAGAGAAAGACTTATCTATCAATGATGAAATAGAACAGATGCGACTGAGGTGTACTTCCGCACTACTTTCGGGACGAAAAGACGTTATTGTTGTATCTTCGGTTTCTTGTATTTACGGTATCGGAAATCCTGCAAATTTTAGAAATGGAGTTATAGAAATATCGGTTGGTCAAGTGATTTCCAGAAATAAATTTCTGCATCAATTGGTTGAAATACTTTATTCTCGTACCACTCTTGAATTACAACGCGGTCAATTTAAAGTAAACGGAGATACGGTTTTGATTTATTTGGCTTATACGGACGTGGCTCTTCGTATCATCTTTTGGGGCGATGAAATTGAATCCATAGAAACAATTCACCCCGAAGATTTTAGTACTATTGAAGAATTTGAAAGCTATCAAATTTTTCCTGCCAATATTTTTGTTACAAGTAATGCCACCATCAAAAGTGCTATTGAACAAATTCAAGATGATTTGATGATTCAATATGAGTACTTACTAAAACAAGGTATGAAAGTCGAAGCTCAACGGTTAATGGAACGCGTTGAATACGATTTAGAAATGATGCGTGAATTAGGCTATTGTTCCGGTATTGAAAATTACTCTCGTTACTTTGACGGAAGACCGGTTGGTAGTCGCCCTTTCTGTTTGTTGGATTATTTCCCGGATGATTTTGTTACGATGATTGATGAAAGCCACGTTACTATTCCTCAAGTACGAGCTATGTACGGTGGAGACCGCTCGAGAAAAGAAAATTTAGTGGAATATGGGTTTAGGTTACCTTCCGCATTGGACAATCGCCCATTGAAATTTGATGAATTTGAACGGTTAACCAATCAAGTTCTCTACATCAGTGCCACTCCCGCAGATTATGAACTGGAAAAATCAGAAGGAGTTTTAATCGAACAAATCATTCGTCCTACCGGATTGCTTGACCCCGAGATTGATGTTCGTCCGAGCCTGAATCAAATTGACGACCTGATGGAAGAAATTCAATTAGTTATTGAACGGAACGAACGAGCTTTGGTAACAACACTAACCAAAAGAATGGCGGAGGAATTGGATACTTATTTTTCAAGACTGAACATTAAGAGCCGATACATTCATTCGGATGTTGACACGCTCGATAGGGTTGAAATCCTTGCCGATCTTAGAAAAGGTGTTTTTGATGTGTTAATTGGTGTAAATTTATTACGGGAAGGCTTAGACTTACCTGAAGTTTCTTTAGTAGCCATATTAGATGCCGACAAAGAAGGTTTTTTAAGAAACAAACGTTCGCTCGTTCAAACAGTTGGACGTGCTGCCCGAAACATAAACGGAAGAGTATTAATGTACGCCGACCGCATTACACAATCTATGCAAGAAACAATTGACGAAACCAATCGCAGACGTTCCATTCAAATAGAATATAACCAAAAACACAATATCACCCCGCAACAAATTGTAAAAAATATAGACAGTTCTTTCCAAAATAAAAAGAAATTGACAGCCTATGAAATCAATGATAAATTGACAAAAGCGGCTGAAACTAACGTGAGTTATCAAACTATAGACGAATTAAAAGAAGCTGTGAATAGTCTTAAAACCAGAATGGAGTACGCTTCTAAACAAGAGGATTTTATTGAAGCTGCCAGATTGAGAGATGAGTACTTGAAATTAAAAAAACAACTGAACGCATAATGAATTACCAAAATATACTTGAGACCTCTAACTTCTTAAAAGAAAAAGGGATAACAACCCCAACCGTAGGTATTGTGCTTGGAACAGGATTGGGAAATTTAGCTAAAAAAATTGAGGTGGAACTCAGTATCGATTACGAAGATATACCACTCTTTCCTGTATCAACGGTTGAGATGCACAAGGGGAAGTTGTTGTACGGAACTTTAGCCGGCAAAAAAGTGGTAGCAATGCAAGGGCGTTTTCATTTTTACGAAGGCTACTCGATGCAAGAAATTGTTTTTCCTATACGTGTTCTCAAACTACTCGGTATAAACTATTTATTCCTTTCAAACGCTGCCGGGGCTTTGAATTTATCGTTCAAAAAAGGTGACTTAATGATGATTACCGACCATATCAATCTGTTTCCTTCTAATCCTTTGATTGGTAAAAACATAAACGAACTCGGTACTCGTTTTCCGGATATGAGTGAACCCTACGCTACTCGATTACAAGAGTTACTGACTAAATCGGCTGAAAAGAATCAAATAAACTTACAAAAAGGCGTGTATATTTCGGCTCAAGGTCCTATGCTTGAAACCGCGGCTGAATACAGAATGCTAAAATATTTAGGTGGTGATGCTGTAGGAATGAGTACTATTCCGGAAGTCATCGTCGCTAATCATATGGAACTTCCTTGTTGTGCCGTATCGGTACTTACGGACGAATGCAACCCTGATGATTTAAAACCCGTGGATATTTCGGAAATAATTGAAGTAGCCGGAAAAGCTGAATTGAAATTAACTGCTTTGTTTGAGCGTGCTATTGCTTTGCTTTAAAAGATTCATCGCGTTAGGAACAGATTCCTGACGCAAGTACAATGAGTACTGTAAAGTATTTTATTTCCTTTATCCATCTTCATAAAATTTTTCCATAGCGGATGCTATGCAAAATTTTTCTTCATCGTCTAAGAAACTAAAATTTACTTTCTTACCGCTGATTTCTTCCGCGTTAGGGATAGAACGGCGTGTTTGAACTCCTTTTGGTTTGTTGCATATATGCAAACCAAAAGAGTGAGTAGTGATAGCCCGACCCTCATTTACAAAACAAACGTTCCGCCTCAGCGGTTATGTTTGTTTTGTAAATGAGGGGAACGCCCAAAAACTTTTTATAAAATCACCACTTAGTTCCTACGATTATCAGTCGGTCAGAGGTATCAGCATCAAAAATATCCAGATTATAGTTTCCGTAAAAATTATCGACAACCAAATCTGTCTTTGCTATCATTTCTTTAAAGTTATCAATGGTTAAGGCTTGTACTTTTTCTTGAAAATTAAATACTTTTTCTCCGTCAATAACCTTAATGTTTTTAACGATAAATCCATCTTTTACCTCACGGGTAATATCGAATAGCACACCGTCAATTTCTTTTTGCTCTTTCTCTACTAAAGTTCGTATGACTTTTTCAACATTCATAAAATCGATTACAAAATAGCCGTCTTCGTTCATCATTGTTTCGATGGCATTTAATACTTTATAATTATCCTTTTTATCGTCAAAATAACCGAAACTTGTAAAAAGATTGAGCACCAAATCAAAAGTATCTTCGGTGAAAGGTTCACGCATATCGCGAACTTCAAATTTTAAGTTGTCGCTTTCAAATTTCTTGGCTTCTTTGATGCTGTTTTCGGATAAATCCACTCCTAAAACCTTATAACCTAAACTTGCCAAATATCGAGAATGACGACCTTTGCCACAAGCTAAATCAAGAATGTAGGCTCCACTATCCAAATCAATTTCTTCCAGTAAGTTATTTATAAATTCCTCAGCTTCCTGATGGTCTCTATTTTTGTATAAAAGGTGGTAATATTCCGAATCAAACCATTCTTCAAACCATTTCATAAGCATCCATTTGTAAAGTTTGTTCAAAAATAACAATTTTTATGAATTTATAACCATTAGAATTATTAGTTTTGCACGTTTAGTACTTACTAGGGGGTATAATTTTATACGAATAACTTTATTAAGCTAATTTACAAAATTGAATAACAAATAAGCTTATGGATTTTTTTGTCCTAATTTTTACAAGAAATCCATAACATCATTAAAACGTTAGATAAATATATGACCAATAAAAAAACAGGGGCTTCTACTCTATTGAAGGAAGAAGTTATAAAAGGGATGCAAGAATTAAAAGCACAAGATATAGTTTGCATTGATTTACGTTCTATCCCCGGAGCTGTTTCTGATTATTTTGTAATCTGCCACGGAGAATCAAGCACGCAAGTTGAAGCTATTGCAAAATCGGTATATGATATTGTTTTACAAGATACCGGAGAAAAACCTTGGCATCAAGAAGGAAAACAAAATGCAGAATGGATATTGCTCGATTATGTTGATGTTGTTGCACATGTTTTTTATAAAGATGCTCGTGAATTTTACAACATTGAAGGACTTTGGGGAGATGCAGGAATAGAAAAAATTGAAGAAACAATAGAAAATTAAAAAGATATTTTTTAGATACAACAATGGCAGAAAAGCAAAACAACAAGAAGAAAAGCAACGGAATACCACCGGCTCCAAAATTTAATTTTTATTGGATTTATGCTATCATAGCAATCATTTTATTGTCGCTAACTTTCCTTCAGTCTGAAGGTGGCGTACATAAAACAACTCAAAGAGAGTTTGAATCAATGATGCTAAAAGATGGGGACGTTAAAAGAATTGACATTATAGATGGCAAATACGCTCAGGTTACACTTAAAAAAGAAAGTCTGAACAAAGACATTTACAAAAAGAAACTTGGACTAACGGGCGAACAAAAACTAATCGGAGGAGCATCGAAAGTAGGGCCTCAATTTCAATTTCAAATTGTAAATTACGAAGATTTCGCTAAAAATTTAAGAAAATGGGGCGATGAATACGGTATAGAGTACGATGTACACGAAACCAACAAAATGGGGCAAGAAATCATAAGCTGGTTAATCTTCTTCGGCATTATGATAGCCATTTGGATGTTCCTTATGCGACGTGTTACCGGAGGTATGGGAGGTGGAGGCTCACAGATTTTCAACATCGGAAAATCCAGAGCAAAAATGTTTGGAAGTCAAGGAGGCGAAAGTATCGATACTACTTTTAAAGATGTGGCAGGATTGGAAGGAGCAAAAGAAGAAATAAAAGAAATTGTTGACTTCTTAAAAAGCCCGGAAAAATATACTCAATTAGGAGCAAAAATACCAAAAGGAGCTTTATTGGTAGGTCCTCCGGGAACAGGAAAAACACTTTTAGCTAAAGCCGTTGCAGGAGAAGCTCAAGTACCTTTCTTTTCCCTTTCAGGTTCTGATTTTGTAGAAATGTTTGTCGGAGTAGGTGCTTCTCGTGTACGTGATTTATTCAAACAAGCAAAAGAAAAAGCACCGAGTATTATTTTTATAGATGAAATCGATGCCATCGGACGAGCAAGAGGAAAAAACCCGAATATGGGTTCAAATGACGAAAGAGAAAACACTTTAAATCAACTTCTTACAGAAATGGATGGGTTTGGAACTAACAGTGGTGTAATTATTCTTGCCGCAACCAACCGCGTGGACGTGTTAGACCCTGCTCTACTT
>JALWSJ010000053.1 GCA_026993705.1 Flavobacteriales bacterium | reverse complement strand
TCTCATCGCTGATAATACTGCCGGTTTCACTGGTGGGAATGTAGGTCGCCGCATAGTTCCGACGGGTTTTTCTTCTTTTACTTCTTTTTAGCTGAAAATTGATCCTCAGTATTTATATAATCTTTTTGTCTTTTCTTTTTATTGCTATTGGTGATTTCTAAATTTATTTTAGTAAGGTCACTGGTTTAAGCCATTATCCAACTTATCCAAAAGCTCTATCCCTCGCTTTGCATCTCCTCTGTCTGCCATCAGAGTGAAGCGTGTTTTTGCATCGAATTGTGCAAGGGCTACGGTCGCAAGTTCATCGAAAAGTTTGTTGAGGCTTATCCCTTGCTGTTTTGCATACTGTTTGAGGCGTTCGTGTTTCGAATCTGGAAGTCGTAGTGTAATCGTACTCATGAGAATCTCCTTGTGAAATCTTCTGGTGTGGTAATAGTATGCTCAAATACCAACTCGGCATTTTTGAAATCTTTGGTATTGTAAGTGATGATCGCTTTTGCACCGCTTGCTACGGCAAGTTCTACTAAAAAGTTGTCGTTTTCATCACTGAGATTTGGTCGCCAAGAGTAGTAGATATCATTCCAGGTACATTTTGAGAGAAATGCTTCGAGCAGTTCTTGTTGTTCCTCTTTTGTGAGTATCGTTAGGGTTTGAATCTTTTTTCTTTTCATTACAGACTCGTACTCTCTAAAGAGTGGTTCACTGATTTGAGGAGAGATTTTATCCTGAAAAACAAGCCGTAGAATTTCTCGTGCTTTGCACTCTTTGGTTATTAGTGCTGATATCCATACGCTTGTATCTATGACCACTTTCATTTTATAATGATAGCATATTTGCTGTCAAAATGCAAAAAAGGTTTCAAGTCATTATTAGTTGGTAGTAGTACAGTATAATAAATATTAGATAATAATTGCTTTTTTAGTTGTTGTTGTGTCCTGTCCCCCCTCTCTCCTCTTTCCTCTCCAGGTAACGACACCCTAAAAGCAGGTGAGGGTAACGATTGACTTATGGGTGGAGATGGTATGGACTTGTTAGAAGATGGAACAGATGATGGCACCCTTTTAGGCGGAGACGACGCAAACACCGACATCCTACTAGGCGGAAGCGGGCATGATACACTCCTAGGACAAGTCGATAATAATGATGTTCTAGCAGGTGGAGTCTCTTGGAGTGATTTGTACAGTAAAAGGAAAGTTGCATAATGGAAATTTTTAGTTTTACTTGTAAGGAATGCGGAACTAAAGTCAATAAGATAAATAAGTTTTCAGATATTTTTTTAATTAAAAGAGGAAAAATAATTGAATGCAAAAAGTGTCATACACAATATGCTGTACCAAAAATAATCCAAAAGATTGGTTCAGTATATCACTATCTTTTCATCGGTGGTCTTGTTGCTATTATTTGGTTGTTCTTGACTGTGTTTATAGACAATATACTTGGAAAAGAGATATCGGATGCAATTGGCATATGGATGTGGGTGATATCAGCAGTAGTTTACATATTAATAGAAGCAAGTATTGCATTAGTTTTACCAATGCAAAATATTAAAAAGGTAAAGGGGTCAAAGGTAAAGGGGTCAGGTGACAACTAAAACTCTTCTGAAATGACTCGTTTTTTTACTTTTTTATCTTTATTCTCTGTGCATGTGTTATGGCTACTGCTATGGCATCGGTGATGTCGAGGGGTTTGATCTCTTTTTTTATTCCTAGAAGTCGTTTGACCATAAAGGCTACCTGGGTTTTGTCGGCTTTTGCTTTGCCGGTGAGTGCTTTTTTGACCTGTAGAGCGGTGTATTCGTGAAAGAAGCCAAATTCTTGGATGAGTTTGAGCATGATGGCACCGCGAAACTGTGCGAGCTTGATAGTGGTTTTTGGGTTGTGGGCATAGAAGATGTCCTCCATAGCCACTTCGTCTATCGTGTTATTTTGAAAGATTGCTTCTATGGCTTCTACCATCTGGGGGATCTGGTATTGGAGGTCATCGGCTTTTATCTTGATAAGGCCCGCTTCTTGGAGAATCATTTTGGAGTTTTCGAGTTTGAGCAGGGCGTAGCCCATATTTCGCGTACCGGGGTCTATGCCTAGAATCGTCATACGTTGCCTTGGTT
>JALWSJ010000052.1:938-2111 GCA_026993705.1 Flavobacteriales bacterium | reverse complement strand
CATCCAATACGGCACACTTGGGTTCATTAATGTGTTGGCAATTATTGAATTTACATTCGTGCATCAAGGCTCTAAACTCTTTGAAATAATGAGCTAACTCACGCTTATCGATGTCCACCAATCCAAAACCTTTGATACCGGGAGTGTCTATGATAAACCCACCAAACTCAAGCTCGAACATTTCTGCAAAAGTGGTTGTATGTTTTCCTTTGTTATGAGCATCAGAAACGTTGGCTGTTTTAAGGTTTAAAGAAGAATCGATGGTGTTTACTAACGTAGATTTACCAGCACCTGAATGTCCCGAAAGCATAGAAGATTTACCTTTCATCAATTCTTTTACCTCTTCTACACCTTTTTTATTTAAGGCTGAAATTCGCAAAGTTTTGTAACCTATATTGCCATATAGTTTTTCTAATTTATTCAATTTTTCTAACTCCTCTTCGTTATAAAGGTCTATTTTATTAAAAACTAAAACTACGGGAATATGATATGCTTCTGCAGTAACCAAAAACCGGTCAATAAATCCTGTGGAAGTTACAGGAGAGGAAACTGTTACCAATAAGAACGCTAAATCAATATTGGAAGCAATTATATGAGCTTGTTTGGAAAGGTTTACCGATTTACGAATGATATAATTTTTTCGGGGTAATATTTCGGTTACAAGTGCTTCATCATCATTTTGCAGTTCAAGTATCACCCAATCGCCTACAGCAATAGGATTCGTGGTTTTGATGCCTTTCAGCCTAAACTTACCTTTTATTCTTGCTTTAATAATCTTATCCTTAGATTGACGAACTTCATACCAACTCCCGGTGGAACGTAAGACCAATCCTTTTACTTGTTTTTTTTGTATGTTTTTCAAATGTTGTATTTTATCTTCTGCAATAAAAAAATAGTTCAGCGTTTAATTCTTGATGAAAACAAATTCTTTTTTACGAATAGGTTTAACATTAAGCAACTTCTCAGTATATTCGCAACAAATCTATAAGATTTTTTTGAAAAATTGCTTAAACAAAATGCAAGAATTACAATATGTCTATATCAGTTAAAAATGTATCCAAATTTTACCAAAAACAAAAAGCGGTAGATAATATCAGTTTTGAAGTGAAAGCCGGAGAAATTGTAGGTTTTTTAGGTCCTAATGGAGCGGGAAAATCAACTACGATGAAAATG
>JALWSJ010000052.1:0-928 GCA_026993705.1 Flavobacteriales bacterium | reverse complement strand
AAGTAAAAAAAAACATAGGTTACCTTCCCGAACATAATCCTTTGTATTTGGATATGTACATCAAAGAGTTTTTGATGTTTTTAGCTCGTTTGTATAAAATAAAAAATCCTAAAGAAAGGGTAAAAGAGGTGATTAGGCTTGTAGGTTTGGAGAAAGAACAACATAAAGAAATCGGAGCGTTATCAAAAGGATATAGACAACGAGTTGGTTTAGCTCAAGCGATTATCCATAATCCTGAAGTACTAATTTTAGATGAACCTACAAGTGGACTTGACCCTAATCAGTTAGTCGAGATTAGAGAATTGATAAAAGAATTTGGAAAAGATAAAACCGTTTTATTTTCTACGCATATTATGCAAGAAGTAGAAGCTATTTGCGATAGAGTTATCATCATAAACGAAGGGAGAATTGTTGCCGATGAACCTATTGAGAAAATCGGTCGTTTGTTTGAAACTAAACCTTCTGTTCTGATAACCTTTGACGGTGATGTAAATCTTGATATTTTTTCTTCTTTGCCTTGTGAAATTATAGATAAAGCAAATAATAGCTTCTTGTTCGAGAACAAGACTAAAAAGGATTTAAGAAAAGATATTTCTAAAATTGCTCACGATAATGATGTTCTTATTCTTGAAATGAAGGTTGTAGAAAATAATCTTGAAGATGTGTTTAAAAAACTGACTAAGAAAGAACTTGTCTAAATTTGATTATGTTCTTTGAGTTTTATTCTTGCTTTTTTCAATTTCACAAAAAATTCTATCTCAAATGTAATGTAAAGGTAAGTATGTAATCGTTTTTATTTCACTTTTAGTTCTTCATATTTTATTTCCATAGCTGGAGCTATGGAAAATAATTTTTCATCGTCTAAAGAAACTAAAACTCATTTTCTTACCGCTCATTTCACTGAGACCTAGTAGGTTTTGAAAACCTA
>JALWSJ010000051.1 GCA_026993705.1 Flavobacteriales bacterium | reverse complement strand
AAGTTAACTCTTTCAAAATGGGGAAAGATAAATAAATGCTCTCAAGATACGGTTTTAAGAGATATACAAGACTTGATAAAGAAAAATATCTCACAGAAAGAAGTCGGCGGTGGAAGAAGTACAAGTTATGATTTGGTAAAAATTCCGAGAGGTAACAAAGTGTAAATATAATACGTGTTAGAGTGTTGAATAGGAATGGGTTTAAGAATTTACTAAACCATTACAAGTAGTATAAAAAAGCAAAAATGATAGAAGCAGAAATAATAACCATAGGAGATGAGTTGCTCATCGGTCAAACCATCGACACCAATAGTGCGTGGATAGGGGAGCAGTTGAGTTTATTAGGAATAAACGTTCGTCAAATCACATCCATAACCGATAGCGAAGAACATATTTTTGAAACCTTAGACGAAGCAAAGAAGAAGGCTCAACTCATCATTATAACAGGTGGTTTAGGTCCTACAAACGATGATTTAACAAAAGAAGCATTAGTGAAGTATTTCAATACTCATCTTGTAGAAAACAAAGAAATATTAGCTTCCCTAAAACAAAAGTATAAAAACTTCGATTTACCTTTCGATGAGGTAAACAAAGCACAGGCCCTGTTACCCGAAAACTGTATTCCCTTACCGAATAGAAGAGGAACAGCAAGCGGTATGTGGTTTGAAGAAAATGGCGTAGTATTCATTTCTTTACCCGGAGTGCCTTATGAAATGAAAGGCATATTACAAGAGGAAGGCTTTCCGAGAATAAAAAAGCACTTCAATACCCCTAAGGTCATTCATAAAACCTTGCGTACCATCGGAATTGCAGAATCTTCCTTAGCTAAAATATTGGAAAATTGGGAAAAAGAGCTTGTAGAAAATAATATCAAGTTAGCCTATTTACCTTCCCCTGGTTTTGTACGTCTTCGCCTTTCTGCCTTTGATGCAAATGAGCAAACAGAAAAGCTGATTACCACGAAAGTAAAAGAGGCTTACGAATTAATCGGCGAATATATCTATGGGGAGGACAACCAAACCCTTGAACAAATTGTTGGAGAATTACTTAGAAATAAGAGGATAACACTTTCGTTGGCAGAAAGTTGTACCGGAGGAACAATCGGTAAATTAATAACATCGGTTTCGGGGTCTTCCGAATATTTCAAAGGAGGTGTAATTACTTATGCTAATGAGGTTAAAACCAGTATTTTACATGTGTCAACTAAAGTTTTAAATGGATACGGAGCGGTAAGTGAACAAGTGGTGCGAAGCATGGCGGAAAATGTTTGTAAACTTATGAAAACCGACTGTTCCATAGCCGTATCCGGAATAGCCGGACCCGGTGGCGGAACAGAAGAAAAACCCGTAGGCACAGTATGGATTGCTCTTTCATACCAAGGCAATGTAACAGCAAAATTATTTAGCTTGCCCTACAATAACCGTGAACGAAATATTACCGTAGCATCTAATTTTGCCTTAAATTTGTTGCGACAAAAATTGATACAATGAAAAAAGAGGATAAAATAGTAAAACAACTAATCGAGGAATTAAAATCTTCGGATGAAAATACGGTACTAAAAGCCCTAACCAAAATCAGAGACAAGGGAAAGACAGCCGTACTAAACCCGATGTTTGATTTGTTTGAGCAGACCAACAATCCCAAGATAAAAGCAGAAATTACCTCGATTTTAAACGATATTAAAGATTCTTACGCACTAGAACCCATAGTCGAACGTCTAAGAACAGGGAGCAATGAACTAAATAACGTCCTTTTAGCATCGCTGTGGAATAGCAAACTAAATGCGGTTGATTTCTTACCCGAAATAGTAGAAACAGCTACGCGAGGTGACTATATGAACGCTCTCGAAGCCCTTACTGTAATCGAAAATTTAGACGGTCCTTTCCTCAGCGAAAAACTATCCGAAGCCGAGTTTCTATTGCAAGATTATCTAAGCGAAAATACAGGAGATAAAGCCACATTGCTACAATCTCTTTTAGATATTATACACGAATATCAAGCCAATGCTTATTAGTTAGTTTTGGGCGTTCCCATTACGGCATAAAAAAGTAGTTTCGTTGCACTACACTACTTTTAACGCCGTAATGGTCGGGCTATCACTACTCGCTTTTTT
>JALWSJ010000050.1 GCA_026993705.1 Flavobacteriales bacterium | reverse complement strand
CTATGTTGATGGCACAAGGAGAGTATGAGAAAGGACGAAAATATGCAAGTATGTATTTGCAAACGGTTAGAAATCCCAATCCTCTTTTTGTAAAACGTTGCAAACAATATGTCAACAATGCCAATTTTGCCATCGATGCGATGAAACATCCAGTAAAGTACGAACCCAAAAATATGGGCGATAGAATCAATACACAAGACCCTGAATATTTTCCTTCGTTAACGGCAGATGATAGCACCCTATTGTTTACCCGTTTGATTGACGATAATCGCGTAATGGATAGATTACAAAAGCAAGAAGATATTTTTATCACAAGCAAATCGAGTGATGGCGTATGGGAGTTTTCACACCCTGTAAGCAAGAATATTAATTCCGTAGCTAACGAAGGTGCTCCAACACTTTCTGCCGATGGAAAATATATTATTTTGGTAGGTTGTGCCACAGGTCCCGACGGAGAATATGGAAAGGGAAGAACAGGCTATGGAAGCTGTGATTTGTTCGTTAGCGAACGAATTGGAAAAGAATGGACAGAGCCAGTAAATTTAGGAAAGCCCATAAATACAGGGCACTGGGAGAGTCAACCGTGTTTTTCGTCAGACGGTAAAACGCTTTATTTTGTTCGTGGAATTATTCGCCACCGAGAAAGAAGAAATCCTCAAGAGCAAGATATTTATAAAACCGAAATTCAACCCGATGGAACGTGGTCAACACCTGTAAAATTAGGTAGAAATATTAACACCGAAGGGCGAGAAGAATCAGTACAAATACACCCTGATGGACAAACCCTTTATTTTTCGTCAAACGGACACGTAGGCATGGGCGGACAAGATATTTTTATGAGTAGAATGCGTGCCGATGGAACGTGGGGTCCTGCTATCAATTTAGGCTACCCAATCAATACACACAATCACGAAAACAGTCTAACGGTGTCGGCAAGTGGAGAAATAGCTTTGTTTGCATCCGATAGAGAAGGCGGTTATGGGAGTTTGGACTTGTATTCGTTTGAAATGCCAGAAAAATATCGACCAATAAAAACCACTTTCATAAAAGGGTTTGTCTATGATGCCGAAACCAAAAAGCCATTAAAAGCCAAATTTCAACTCATAGATTTAAAAACAGGAAAAGTATTTAAAAGTGCAATAGCCAATGCAGGAAATGGCGATTTTATAGTCGCTATGCCTAAGAATAAAGATTTTGCTCTCATTGCTGAACACGATGGATATTTTTTCTTTTCAAAAAATTACTCACTCGATAAACTTCAAAAAACAAAAGAAGGCTTTGTGGTCAATGTTCCCATGAAACCTATTAAATCGGGCGATACATTTGTGTTGGAAAACATATTTTTTGATGTAAACAAATACGATTTAAAACCAGAATCTGTAACAGAGCTGAACAAATTGAAAGAAATTTTGCTAAAAAATCCGTCTATGAAAGTAGAATTGGGCGGACATACCGACAGCGATGGAGACGATAAAAGCAACCAAATACTTTCGGAAAACAGAGCCAAAGCCGTAGTCGATTGGTTGATTAAAAACGGAATAGACGTATCTCGATTAAGCTACAAAGGTTACGGAGAAACACAACCAGTAGTACCAAACGATTCACCAGAACACAAAGCCCAAAACAGAAGAACGGAAGTTAAGATTTTATAAGATAATTTGGGCGTTCCCATTACGGCGTTAAAAAGCAATGTAGTACAACGAAATTGCTTTTTAACGCTGTAATGGTCGGGCTATCCACTATATCTTTTGGGTTGCATAGATGCAACAACCCAAAAGGATGCCGTTCCTATCCCTAACGCGATGAAAATAAGCGAGAAGAAAATGGAGTTTGTTTTTCTTAGACAATGAAAAATTCTTTTCCATAGCTGGGGCTATGGAAAAGAATTTTGAAGAAGGATTAGGGAAATAAAACCCTTTTATACCGTTTATTTTCTTCGTGTTAGGGATACAATCCCTAACGCAAAAACAAAGAAATAACAACCTTACTGTCCTAGATTCAATTGCTAGTGCAAGTTTTTGAAGTTGCATTTTCCACTGTTAAGCCAGTGGGGGTACCCCCACTGGCTTAACAGTGGAAAATGCTAAAAAAAATTCAAAAATTTGTAGTTATGAATT
>JALWSJ010000049.1 GCA_026993705.1 Flavobacteriales bacterium | reverse complement strand
GTTTTAGTTGTTCTTCAAAGCGTTCTCTTTGGTCGATAGGGTCGTTTAATTCGGAATAAGCATTGGCTATTTCTTTTCCGCAAACCATAAGTTCAAAACGTTCGGTAAGACTCGCGTCTTCACGGTGTTCTTTGCATAACGGACTCATTTCTTTTGGATAATCGGTAATGAAAGTCGGCTGAATGTAGTTTCCTTCGCATTTTTCACCGAAAATCTCATCGATGAGCTTTCCTTTTCCCATTGTTTCATCTACTTCGATTCCCATTTGAGTTGCTGCTTCTCGTAACTCTTCTTCGGTTTTGTCTTTTATATCAAAGCCCGTAAAGTCTAATATCGCTTGACGCATAGTAACGCGAGCATAAGGAGCTTTGAAATCAATTTCGTGTTCACCGAAGGTGGCTTTTGTTGTTCCGTTTACGGCTATGGCACAGTGCTCCAACAATTGTTCGGTAAAATCCATCATCCAATTGTAATCTTTATAGGCTACATAAATCTCCATAGCTGTAAACTCGGGATTATGGGTTCTGTCCATTCCTTCGTTACGGAAGTTTTTTGAGAACTCATACACACCATCAAAACCTCCTACGATGAGTCGTTTTAGATACAATTCGTTGGCTATTCGCATGTATAGCGGAATATCTAACGAATTGTGATGCGTAACGAATGGTCTTGCTGCCGCTCCTCCTGGTATGGGTTGTAAAACAGGCGTTTCAACTTCAAAATATCCGCGTTCGTTAAAAAAAGAACGCATAGCTGTAAACAGCTTTGTTCGCTTAACAAATATTTCTTTTACATGTGGATTTACGACCAAATCGGCATAGCGTTGACGATAACGCATTTCTGGGTCGGTAAATTCATCATAAGTGTTTCCTTCTTTATCTGTCTTTGGAAGAGGTAAAGGTTTTAAACTTTTGCTGAGTAAAGTAAATTTCTTAACTCTTACGGATATTTCGCCAACTTTTGTTTTGAACAACTCTCCTTCTATTCCTATAAAATCTCCAATGTCTAATAATTTTTTATATACATCGTTATAAAGGGTTTTGTCTTCGGTTGGACAAATTTCATCTCTATTGAAATACACTTGTATTCTTCCTGCACTATCTTGTAGTTCAGCAAAAGAGGCTTTTCCTTGTATTCTTCGCGACATTAATCGTCCTGCTATATTTACAGGTTTTCCTTCTTCGTAGTTTTCTTTTATTTCTTGCGATAATGTATTTACAGGATACAAATCCGCAGGATAGGGATTGATGCCTAAATCTCTTAATTTACCTAATTTTTTTCTTCGTATTAGCTCTTGTTCGGAAAGTTGTTCACTCATCTTATTAAACTATAAATTTTGTTTGAACTTTCAAAGATATGGATTCTGTAAAGAATCTAAACTCGTTTGTGTGTTTTTTTACATTGTTAACTTCACTTATCAATCTATTCTTGATAATACTTTCGCCAATGCAATTGCAATTCTAAATATCAGTTCTGCTGCTTTCATAATCTATTTTTTTAATTATTAATTATACTTATTCTTCTATTCTCTATCTTGTATGTAAATGTTTCGCCTTTTAAACTCTAATCTCTATCACTTCTTTTAATTGAGTGGTATATCTAGGCGACAACTTTAGTTGCTTCATTTTCCATACGCGTTGTAAATCTTGAGAGGCTAGGCGAACTTTTTGTTGACCGTGGTTCAGGTTTAATCTATCGATGACTTTCATTAGCGAAATATGGCGAGGATTTCTGTTAGCAAACAAAGACATCTGTATTTGGTTTTCTTCTACAAAATCGTGTACGATTACACCTGCTTTCTTATAAGCGTAGCCTTTTTTAAAAATATGCTTTAATCCTTGTTGGGTAAATTTGACCAACTCCAAGGTCGAGTTCGTTGCAAAAGGAAGTTTCAAGAGAAGTTTACGATTATATTGAGGTAAATCTTTTCTATTTTTATTCGTTTGAATAAACACTACAACCGAACGACAACACATTTTTTGTTTTCGTAATTTTTCTGCACAAAAAGAAGCAAAAGTAGCTATCCGCTCTGATAGTTGTTCCAACTCGGTATAATTAGATTCAAAACTTCGGGTAGTTGATATACTTTGTTTAGCTTGTATTTGTTCTATATCTAAAAC
>JALWSJ010000048.1 GCA_026993705.1 Flavobacteriales bacterium | reverse complement strand
CTACTTGATGTATTGAACCGTATTCCAGAACATAAAGCAAATAAATTATTTGAGTTATTTCCTCAAAATTGGAAAGAACTCAATAACGAATAACATGTACTTTACCGTACGCTTACTATCCATCTTTAAAAATATTTCCATAGCTAAGGCTATGCAAAGATTTTATTCATTGTCTAAGAAAACTAAAATTCACTTTTTTTTCGTCTCTTTTCAATATTCAAATGGTATTACCAAAACAACTGGAACGGTAAAAATATCTTCGGAGTAACATTCGGAGGAGAAGACTTGCCGGTTGATATATATTTCTATATCTTTGAAGCTCAGATAAGTCGAGTAGATGGTGAAACGATAAAACCAACGAAAGAATACGTGTATTTGAACCGTTAATTAGGTAATAAAAAGAGATAATTACCAAATTTGGAGAGGGAGTAAAATTCCTCTCCAATAAAAAAATCATAAAATGAAAAAGATAATAATAGCAGTAACAGTACTATTGTCAGGTATCGGAGCCGTAGCTCAACAAGACGCTATGTTTACGCATTATATGTTTAATACATTAGCGGTAAACTCCGGATATGCAGGTAGTAGAGATGCACTTACCATAACAGGTTTGCATCGTAGTCAATGGGTGAGCTTCCCCGGAGCACCAACTACACAAACGTTAACCATGCACACGCCACTGCTGAATGATAAATTAGGTGTAGGATTGTCGGTGTTAAATGATAAAATTGGGCCAACCAATACAACAGCAATTTACGGTGATTTTGCTTACAAATTAAAAGTGAGTGAAAAAGCAAAATTAGCTTTTGGTTTAAAAGGAGGAGTCAATTTAATGAGTAATAAACTGGCAGGATTAAAAACCGATGAAGGTGGTGATATTGCTTTTTCATCTAATACAGCTAGTCAGTTATTGCCTAACTTCGGGTTTGGAATGTACTATTACAGCGATAAATTTTATGTAGGATTATCTACACCGAAGTTATTGGAAAACGATTACAAAACCAATACAACAACCGGAACAACTTCCGTAGCAAGTGAACAACGACACTATTTCTTGATTGCGGGAACTGTATTTCCAATCGGAGAAAGTCAAAAAATAAAATTAAAACCTACAACTTTTATAAAAGTAACGGCTGCGGCACCAATAGAAGCGGATTTGACACTAACGGCATTGTTCAATGACAAATTTTGGGCAGGAGCAATGTTCAGAACCGGAGATGCTTTAGGTGTTTTATTGGGTGCAAACATAACCGATCAACTATCGTTAGGCTATTCGTTTGATTGGAGTTATACCAACACCACGTTTAAATACAACGGAGGTTCACACGAAATTATGTTGCGATACGACTTGATTTACACAGACAAAGGTAAAATACGTTCACCAAGATATTTCTAATAAAAAATGAAGTTAGGAAAGAACAATAATTAGGGCGTTCCCCCAATCTACAAAACAAACATATCACTTTCGCTCAACGTTTGTTTTGTAGATTGGGGTCGGGCTATCACTACTCACTCTTTTGGTTTGCATAAATGCAACAAACCAAAAGGAGTTCAAACAGACCGTTCTATCCCTAACGCATACAAGGAATAACTTCAGTATCAACAAATAGTATATTCAAACAAGGAAAAAACAGAACAATGATAAAAAGGAATATAATAATCGGGTTATTGTTATTAGGAATAAGTTTCGGAATAACAGCCCAAACCGGCAAGGTCAAAAAAGCAGATAAGTCGTATGAAATGTATTCATATAAAAAATCCTTAGAAAAGTTTTCTGAGATAACCGACAAAACTCCGGAAATGTATAGAAAGATGGCAGAAGCTGCTTTCAATATCGGTGATTATGATTCGGCGGAAGAATTTTATGCAGAATTAGTAGCTACAAGTGAAAAAAAACCGGCAGACGTATTAAAATACGCTGAAGTTTTGCAAATCAACAAAAAATATGATTTAGCCAATAAAAAAATAGAGGAGTACTATGCAATGAAATCGGATGATTCTAGAGCAAAAGAGTATGTGTCTAATAAAGATTATTACAAGAAATTATCAAAAGATGTCGGGCGTTTTAAAATAGATACCTTATCCATCAACAGTCAGCAAGAAGATTTTGGGCCGGCTTTCTATACCGATAGTCAAGTCGTATTTGCCAGTTCAAGAGAAGGGGTAACACCAATACGAAGAAAATGGAATTGGAACGGATTACCTTTCTTAAACCTTTATGTAGCCAATAAGGGAGAAGATTTACAACTAAGTAATCCTCGTCAATTCAAGAAGAAATTCAATAAAAAATACCACGAAGGACCTGCGACCTTCAATGAAGCTGGGGATTTTATGGTATTTACACGAAACAATTATGATGGCAAAAGTCAAGACGGTGTTGTGAAACTACAATTGTTTACATCAAAATTAGAAGACGAAAAATGGACAAAACCTGTAGGCGTACCATTCAACAGTAACGATTATTCAGTAGGACACGCAAGCCTTACCCCTGACGGAAAGAAAATGTACTTTGCCGGAGATATGGAAGGAGGAAAAGGCGGCGTAGATATTTATGTCGTAGATATAAAAGAAGATGGAACTTTTGGAACGCCTGTTAATTTAGGGACAAAAATAAACACCGAAGGAAATGAAATGTTCCCTTTTATTCATCCTAATGGAATATTGTTCTTTGCCTCAAATGGGCACGTAGGTTTGGGAGGGCTTGATGTTTTTGTTGCACAAATTAAAGAAGACGGAACTATTGGAAAAGTATTAAATGTTGGAGCTCCGTTAAACACCAACAAAGATGATTTTGCTCTCATTTTAGATAAAGAAATGAAAAAAGGATACTTTTCATCCAATAGAGATGGAGGAAAAGGAGATGATGATATTTATGCTTTTGAATTGTTAAAACCATTTACATTCGGAAAAACAATAAAAGGAGTAGCTAAAAGTAAAAAAGGAGAAATTCTAGCCAATACAAGTGTTACTCTTTACGATGAGCAAGGTAATGTAGTAGATACCGTTACAACAGGAGAAGATGGAGCTTACAGTTTTAATGTAGATGCCGATAAAAAATTTAAACTAAAAGGGACGAAAGATAAATATTTTGACGGTTCAAACAAAGCAGATACACATACGGATGAAGAAGTAGTTTATGCAGATGTTATTCTAGAAAAAGACCCGAGATTGTCGCTGTACTGTTTAGTCACAGATAAGGAGACTAAAGAACCATTAGAAGGTGTGAAAATAACATTAGTAAATAATTTAACCGGAGAAAAAGAAGAAATCACAACACCGGCAACGGGTGACTTTATGCGTCCTTTACCTAACAATAAGTTAAATGATAGAATCAGTTATAACCTTACATTAGAAAAAGACGGTTACATAGCTAAAACAGTAACGTATAATAAATTATTGGATAGAGAAGGGCAATATAAAATACATGAAGAATTAGATTTAGGTTTGGATAAAATGGATGTAGGAATGGATTTAAGTAAATTCATAGAAATCAATCCCATCTATTTTGATTTGAATAAAGCTAAAATTAGACCGGATGCAGCGAAAGAGTTGGATAAAATTGTGAAAGTAATGAACGAAAATCCGGGAATGTATGTCGAGTTAGGTTCGCATACCGATTGTAGAGCAAGCAAGAGATACAATATGGCACTTTCGGATAGAAGAGCAAAAGCTTCTGCGGAATATATCAAAAAACGAATAACCAATCCTGAGAGGATAACAGGTAAAGGATATGGAGAATCACGTTTAATAAATCATTGTGAATGTGAAGGTAAGAAAGTTGTACCATGTACAGAAGAGGAGCATCAAGCCAATCGTCGTACGGAGTTCAGAATTGTTAAAATTGACCCAAGTATAAAGATTAAAAACAACAGTCCTCAATCTTTCGATAGAGCTTCAGAGAAGTGATTATTGAGATGAAATGGAAGTTATAGCCTTTAAATAAAAAATCTCTTAGTTCTACTAAAAGGGAGAAGAATACAGTAAATGTTCATTGTCTAAAGAAACTAAAATTCATATTCTTGCACTTTATTCAATATGCGTTAGGGATAGGAACGGCATCCTTTTGGTGTGTTGCATATATGCATACCAAAAGATATAGTGGATAGCCCGACTCCATTTTCAAAAGACACGTTTAGCGAAGCGATATGTGTCTTTTGAAAAATGGGGGAACGCCCAAATGCTCATCGTTTTTAATACCATTTAAACATTGAAACGAGCCTAATAAAGCGTTTTTATTTTCCTTATCCATCTTCAAAATATTTCCATAGCTACGGCTATGCAAAGATTTTATTCATTATCTAAGAAAACTAAAACTCACTTTCTTTCGGCTCGTTTTAAAATTAAAATGGTATAACTTCCACTAAATTTATTGATGTTTTTCTCTTTAGGAGAAAAAAAAGAAGTGCTACTCATAAAAAAAGACACAAATCATTTTCCTGTCACAGAAATTTTCATTAATTTGAAAATTGTAACCTTGGTTACTGTGTACAGAGAACAATCAACCTATCTTTGCAAAAGTAAAAAACAAACCCTAAAAACTAACTAATTATGAGAATAGAACAAATTTACACGAACTGTTTAGCTGAAGCAGCTTACTATATAGAAAGCAAAGGAGAAGCAGCAGTTATTGACCCGTTAAGAGATATTGAGCCTTATTTGGAAAGAGCCTTGTTACACAAAGCGAAGATAAAGTACATCTTTCTAACTCATTTTCACGCCGATTTTGTTTCGGGTCACATCGATTTAGCAAAAAGAACCGGAGCAACAATTGTGTTTGGACCGAATGCAGTAGCGGATTTTGATTTTTACCAAGCTAAAGACGGCGAAATTTTTAATATCGGAGATTTAACTTTAGAAGTGTTACATACACCGGGGCATACCATGGAGTCAATATCTTTACTCCTAAGAGATGCAGAAGGTAAAGAACAGTGTGTTTTCACTGGAGATGCTTTATTTATCGGAGATGTTGGTCGTCCGGATTTAGCTGTTAAATCAGATTTAACACAAGAGGATTTAGCACGACATCTTTACCAATCTTTAAGAAATAAAATTATGCCTCTACCTGATGATGTTGTGGTGTATCCAAATCACGGAGCAGGTTCAGCGTGCGGTAAAAAGATGAGTAAAGAGACTTTTGATACATTAGGGCATCAAAAAGAAGTAAATTACGCTCTACGCACAGATATGACAGAGGATGAATTTGTGAAAGAAGTACTTACAGGACTTTCTACTCCTCCTCAATATTTTCCTAAAAATGTTATGATGAATAAGTCTGTAAACAACGATATTGAGGATATTTTGAAAAAAGGCTGTGTTCCTTTAGAGGTGGCAACGTTTAAATCTATGGCAGAACATAAAGAAGCTTTGGTTTTGGATTGTCGTTCTAGAATTGAGTTTGCAGAAGGACATATCCCTGGTGCTTTATTCATTGGCTTAGACGGTCAATTTGCTCCTTGGGTAGGAGCCTTAATTGAAAATATTAAACAACCTATTATTTTAGTCACTCCTTTTGGAAGAGAAGAAGAAGCTGTTTCAAGGTTAGCACGTATTGGGTACGACAATTCATTAGGATACTTGGAAGGAGGTCTAAAAAAATGGAAAGAATCCGGAGAAACAGTAGAAACTATTACTTCGATATTCGCATCAAAAATGTCAGAAGATTTTGGGAAAGGAATTAATCTAATTGATGTGAGAAAAGAATCTGAATTCTTATCAGAACACGTTATTGGTGCAATAAGTAAACCATTAGACACTCTTTACGACAATTTAGATTGGTTTGATAAAAATGAAACTTATTATGTTCATTGTGCAGGAGGCTACCGCTCTATGATAGCCGCATCAATACTAAAAAATCACGGTGTTAATAATGTAAATGATGTACAAGGTGGTTTTGCTGCTATAAAAGATGAAACTAAATTAGCTATTTCTGAGTATGTATGTCCATCAACACTACTATAAAACAAAATGGATATGCAAAAAATAGAAGTAGAAAATTTAAAATGTAACGGTTGTGCCGGCACAATCAAAAAAGGACTAACTAACATAGAAGGTGTTTCAAACGTTACCGTTGACGTTGAAAATAAAATAGTAGAGTTTGAAATAACTTCTGAATCAGTTCTTGACAACGTAAAACAAAAGCTAAGTAAGATGGGGTATCCTGAAAAAGGTACGGGAAACACAACCATCCAAAAAGCAAAATCTTACGTTAGCTGTGCGATTGGCAAAATAGAAAATGAAATAAAATAAACAAATAAAAAAACATAAATTAAAATGATGAGTTTAGAAAACGTAGATTTCAAAAACGCAACGATTATTGACGTGAGAACACCCGGAGAATTTTCAATGGGGCATGTTGAAGGTTCGAAAAATATTCCTTTGAATGAAGTTCCTGATAGAATAGATGAATTTAAAAACATCGAAGGAGATATTATACTATGCTGTGCGAGTGGAAACAGAAGTGGGCAAGCAACAATGTTCCTTCAACAAAACGGTCTCACCAATGTTTATAATGGTGGTGGTTGGCAAATGGTAGCTATGCAGACTATATAAAAAATAGAATAAGATTTTAGCATTAAATAATAAAAGTCAAACTGAATCAGTTTGACTTTTATTATTTTTAATGTATATTCGCAGTCACTAAATTTTTATTTTTAATTAAAACAAATAATACATGAAAAAATTATACTTTTCAATGGGATTGTTATTAGCCGGTACGGCGATAACGGCTCAATCTCTGATGGTGAAAACAGCAGGGAATGGTGAGGTTGTAAAACCTTCAACACCGACAATAACCAAAGCGACTGTCGTTTGGTCAAATGATTTCTCAAATGCTTCTGACTGGGTCATGGCAAATACTAGTAATCCAGCATTGGATTGGTCTATTGAAACAGATCCGAATGCAATTCCTGTTCTTGCCTTAAAACCAGCAGCATTTACGACAGTTTCAAATGGTTATGCTTTCATCAATTCGGATGCAGCGGGTCAAGGTGCAACCCAAAACTGTGACATTACAATAGCAAATCCAATCGATTTATCTGCTGTGTCTTCTGTAGGATTAAGATTTCAACATTCGTACAGAACTTTTGAAGATAGAAGAACAGTTCAAGTTTCTAATGATAATGGAGCTACATGGACTGAGTTTGTTATTACTGAAGGGTTAAACTCGGAGGCTAATCAAAATACCGCTAATCCGGATATTTTGACATTAAATATCTCATCTGTAGCGGCTAATCAAGCACAGGTTTTAATTCGTTTTCATTACGAAGCTTCTTGGGGATGGTATTGGGCTATTGACGATATTGATATCATTGAATTAGATCCATTCGATTTAAAAGCGATTGATACCTATGGTGCTGATATCATGACTGATTTTGAGTACTCAATGGTACCAATGTCACAAGTAAGACCAATTAGTTTTGGCATGGTAATCAAAAACATTGGTGGAGACTCACTTACAGGAGCAGGTGTTGATTATGATATCAATGATGGTTCTTCTAGTGTAGAAACTGGTTCATTCGGAGATACTATTATTCAATCAACAATGATTGATACATTGTTTGGTACAAGTACTTTTACACCTTCTTCCGTTGGTACGTATACTATTACTTTAACAGCAAAAGCTGATAGTGCAGATGCAGACCCTTCTAACAATACGATGACTAGAAGTATAGAAGTTACTAACAATATTTGGGCATTAGATTACGGAACTGATGAAGTTCAAATCAATCAGCCTGGAGCTGTTGGGGTAGATTCTAATGGTGTATTTAAAATCGGAAATCAATTTTTATCTGTGGGAACTGATACAATTTGGAGTGTAGAAGTTGGTGTTGGGTCAAACCCTGCCAGCGTTGGAAATGATTTCTTTGTTGAGATTAGAAAATTCAATACTAGTATTAGTGATTGGGAAGTTGTTGCAACTACACCACCTCATACCGTAACCAATAATGATTTAGGAACTTTAGTAAATGTTGATTTAAATCAATCTGTGTCATTAAGAGGATTACCAATAGCACAAGGTGAACAATATGTAATATTAGCCGGACACAATGGTGGTTCTTTTACTGAGAGAGTATCCTTTACAAGAGCAGGACTAGTAGCTGAGGGAACTGTTTTATTTACTGACGACAATGATGCTTTAACTCGTTTTGGAAACAAACAAAGAGCTATGAGAATTAGACCTAATTTTGATAGAGCTTCAAATTCTGCAGGTGTAAAAGAAAATGCTTCTGTATTAGTAGCTCAAAACATGCCAAATCCGGCAAGAGAAAACACAGTGATTTCTTACACATTGGTAAACAATACAGATGTTACATTAACAATTACTGATGCTATGGGGAAAGTTGTAAAAACAATTACTCGTAACAATCAATCAAAAGGGACACATGTGTTTAACGTGAATACTAGCGACTTAGCTAACGGAATTTACCAATACACTGTTAGAGGTGCTGGTTCTTCGGTAACTAAATCAATGGTGGTTGCAAAATAAATTTTTCAGTAAAACAAACTGTAAAATACAATTAACCATAAAAAAGCCTTGAAGAGATTTTCTTCAAGGCTTTTTTTGTATCTTTACATAAACCTTTATTATCATGAAG
>JALWSJ010000047.1 GCA_026993705.1 Flavobacteriales bacterium | reverse complement strand
ATACTAAGCTGTTTGGCAGAAACCAAAGCCTTTAGCGAATCCAATATTACAGGAGCTTCTCCCGACTCTCTTAATCGTTCACCTGCGGTAAGTTTTGGTTCAATGTGAGGCAACGGATGAAAAATTAGCGGAATAAATTCTTTACCTTTCTTTTGTGCTTTTTCTTTTCTTCTTTTGTTTTTTTGTTCTACTTTTTGTTTTTTTTTCTCATTTCTTTTATCAATCTTTTGATTTTGCTTTTCAGCTTTTCGTTCTTTAACAGGCTTTCTTTTATCTATACGTTTTTGGTTGGACAAATTATACATCCAAAGGTAAAAACGTATGCTCCCTAAAACCTTTCTATTCGGTTTTTGCTTGAGGACATTTTGCATTTCCTCAAGGTCTAAATTATCATGTTTCAGGGTAATAAGCGTAGAATCATCTTCAATTTTCATAGATGTTTTATCCAACAAATACTTCCCTTCAGGAACATATTTTGTTATACTGCAAGCATGAAAAAATAAAAGCACAAACAAAAAGGCAACCACATAAACAGCCTTGCCTAAACGGGAAAATGAAATGTATTTTAAATCTACTTTACTCAAAACTGTATGAAATGCTTAACTTTGGTGTAAAAATAACAAAGGTGCTTACAAAATCAGATATAAAACTAATTAATTCTTTAAAACGCAAATCAAAAAGAAGAGAAAACGGACTTTTTGTAGTGGAAGGAATAAAAAACGTGCGGGAACTATTACAGTCAAATTACAAAGTACGAAAGATATTTTCACTGGAAGAAACCTCACTCCAATTCGATAAATCAACCCACGTTACCGAAAAAGAATTGCAAAAAATAACACATCTTTCTACCCCCAATCAAGTATTGGCACTAGCAGAAATACCCCAACTCACACAAGAAATCACCTTTGACAAAACCATATTGGCAATAGATGGAGTCAATGACCCCGGCAATTTAGGAACAATAATCCGTACAGCAGATTGGTTCGGAATCGATACCGTTATATGCTCCGAAAACAGTGTCGATTGTTACAATTCAAAAGTCGTTATGTCCACTATGGGCTCACTGTTTCGAGTAAAAGTCCTTTATCTTCCATTAGCAGAATTGCTAAAAGAAGCCCCTGTTCCCATTTACGGAGCTTTATTAGAAGGAAAATCAATCTACTCAACCAACTTCAATACTCCTTGTATCATTATTATGGGAAGCGAATCTCACGGAATTTCCAAAGAATTGATTCCCTTGGTATCACATAAAATAACAATACCCGGAGCAAAAAGAGCCGAATCCTTAAACTTAGGGGTGTCAACAGGAATATTTTGCTCAGCATATTATAAAAGTACTTTGTAAGGTTTGGGCGTTCCCCTTGTGTGCAAAAGAAACATTTCGCTCTCGCGAAACGTTTCTTTTGCACACAAGGGTCGGGCTATCCACTATATCTTTTGCCCTCCAAAAGGAGGGAGGGCAAAAGGATGCCGTTCCTATCCCTAACGCGAACGAAATTTGCGGATAGAAAGTGAATTTTAGATTCTTTTAATCGAAAAAACAAAAAACACTAAATTCAATTACTAGTGCTAGTTTTTTTATACATTAGCCTGCGAATGGGGTGTTTAAAACTGGAAATACTAAAAAAATCACCAACCTGCTTTAGGGGAAATAAGCAAAAATCCTCCTGCCAAAATAGTGCGAATAGACCTCTTTTTGAGAACAAAAAGGGGTTAGAAAACTATTACCCTTTTGGGGTGGTGATGCCTGATAGAAATGGGAGTGTAGAGAGTTGCTGATACGACTTTAATGGAATGGAAAAGGATAATGAAGTGAAAGGTGTGGGGAATAGTTATGATTTTGGGGCTAGATTATACAATCCCAAAACCGGAAAATGGTTAAGTAGGGACGCAATCTCGATACCTTTCCTAGATTCAATTGCTAGTGCAAGTTTTTGAAGTTGCATTTTCCACTGTTAAGCCAGTGGGGGTACCCCCACTGGCTTAACAGTGGAAAATGCTAAAAAAAATTCAAAAATTTGTAGTTATGAATTATATGCAGTTAAATTTTGAGCAGAGATACTCTATTGAGGTAATGCTCAAGGCGAAAGTGAAGAAAAAAGAAATAGCAAAGTCTATAGG
The DNA here is from genome assembly GCA_026993705.1 of Flavobacteriales bacterium. GTDB lineage: Bacteria > Bacteroidota > Bacteroidia > Flavobacteriales_D > Parvicellaceae > S010-51. The sequence goes on along the minus strand of JALWSJ010000047.1, from coordinate 7 downwards.
TGTTAAT
>JALWSJ010000046.1 GCA_026993705.1 Flavobacteriales bacterium | reverse complement strand
CTAAAAAGCCCAATCCGTATGCCCCAAGTGCTATTAAGTTGAGATTTGCTATTGCGTCAAGTCAAAAATATTTAGCAATTCCTGCCAGTTACAACAAAGATATTCAAGCCATAAAAGGAGCAAGTATTGGTGTTAGTTCAGTTGATTTAGAATCGACCTTAAAAGAATGGACAGAAATTATTGAGGAAAACACAAAAGACAGAGCCATTCGATACATTGTTACGGGTAATATCCTTCAAGCCTTCTCATCTTTCAAAGGAAAGTTAGTGAGTTATACCACAAAAAAAGGAGACGTTAAAAAAGGGATACTAATGTCAGAGCATTGGTCGGTTGATAACGAAATCAAAGGACGTGTAATTGTGCCCATTGCAAAAGCATTAAAGATTATTCGCTCAATGACCAATGGGAGTGCCTTGTATGCAAGTCATAACATTGCATTTTTCAAACAGTACGATAACTCTTTTAGAATTGTTGTACCTGCATCAAACAAAAAAGGAGCAGTTATCTTTTTAAATAAAGACCTACTCAAATTGGTAAACAACAACATATTCGAGAAAACATCAAGTCAAATGGTTGCCAATTTAGAAATGGACAACCTAGAGAAATTTCTTGAGATATTGCAAGAACAGATAGGTGTTACTATTCCTTTATTGCAACATCAAATTGAAAGCATAGGGTTAGTGGTTACCAAAACCCGAAAACGTGTCAAAATTCAACCACCTCCAAAAGAGGAAGAATTTAAAATAGACACAAGGCTTTTAGAGTTTGAAGCAGAAGCCTTAGAACTAGAACTTGAATTATTATCCTTTTAAACTTTAGCATTATGATTACGATACAAAATTATTATACAGAAACAGCAGGCTTAAAGCAAACAGATTTGCCTTTAACACTTTGGAAAGGTCATCAGTTTGTAAATAAAGTAACACAAAATGGCAATTCGTGGGATGCTTATCACGCTAGTGCTTCTATCAAAAAAACAATTGATTTATTCTTAGATAAACTCAATGATTTTATGGCTAAAAAAGGCGGGAGCAAACCAACAACAAGCAAACCCAAAAAGGATACCCCTAAAAAGACTTCCCCAAAAACAGCAAGAACAACCAAACCAAAGGTAAAACCAAGTACACCAACCTCAAAAACTGTAAAAACAAAAAAGAAAACAGCCAGAGAATTAGCCTACGAAAAAGCCGAAAAGGTAGAGACAATTAGTGTTGAATTGAAAATGATAAAACGATTTGTGTTGATGCACGACAAAGTAAAAACACAAAATCAAATTCGATTATTCATAAACGCATTGCAAAAAGCAATAGTTGAAAAACGTATTCGCAAAACTTCTCCTTATGCAAAAGAGATAAATAAAATACAAGATTATCTCATAGGTTTACACGGTCAATTCAAAAGCAGTTCCGATATTATTAAAGTTGATATTGCAGAATCAATCAGAGGTAAGTATTTGACTTTGGTAGGTAAACAAGCCGAATTGTATTCAGTAAAGTTTATCAAAAGTTACATCAACCTACAAGGTAAAATGGTAACTAATATCAAAGCAAAACGACTGTATAACCGAATTGCATCAGCCATTAACAGCAATAAATTAACAAAGAAAGACCGTTATTGGAATGAGATTGAATCTATAATGGCAACGCTTAAATCTTTTGTCAAAAAGAATGTAGAGGAAGGAATGTTGTTAGTCTCAAACAAAGAGTTAAACGGTTTGCAGGGAATTGTTTTGGGTTGTGTAGTTTGTGATAAAAACCTAAACGGAGTAAATACAATTCCACGAAATACCATAATGAGCAGTACAGATATTGTAAACCTTGATTTTGAAAAATTAGGCTTTACCGGGAAATGGAAAAAATTAATTGGAGATCCTTCAAGTGGTTTTACAGCAATGATTTTTGGTAAACCAAAGATGGGCAAATCTTATTTGGCAGTAGATTTTAGTGGGTACTTAGCACGAAATCACGGAACGGTATTGTATGTGGCTCGTGAGGAGGGAATAGATGATACTTTACAACAAAAGTTAAAAGACAAAAATGTGGCTCACCCAGATTTATACGTGAGTGATTATCTCCCAGAAGATTTATCAAACTATGACTTTGTGTTTTTGGATAGTGTCAACAAATTGGGCTTAACCCCAGAAGC
>JALWSJ010000045.1 GCA_026993705.1 Flavobacteriales bacterium | reverse complement strand
CACCCGAACCACATCACCATACTTTTCACCAAAAAGCATCATTGCCCCCATTTTTTCAGCCTCTTCTATCGGTATATTTCTTTTTTCGTTTAGCGATATAGCTTCTCTTATTTTTTGGTTCACCAATCGCTCAACTTGTTGCAATTCCTCATCACTTACCTTACCGAAATGAGAAAAATCAAATCGTAAGTATTTATCATTCACTAATGAGCCCTTTTGCTCTACATGCTCTCCTAACACTTTTCTAAGTGCTTCGTGCAATAAGTGCGTCGCAGAATGATTATTGGCTGTACGTTTTCTTTTTTCTACATCCACAACTGCTTTAAATTCGGCATTCGGATTTTTGGGCAAATCCTTAGCAAAATGAACGATTAAATTATTTTCCTTTTTGGTGTCAATAATCGCTATTTTTTCTTCTTCACCAACCAAGAAACCAGTATCTCCTACTTGCCCGCCTCCCTCAGCATAAAAAGGCGTATGGTTCAACACCAATTGGTATATCGTTTTATTCTTGTTTTTTACTTCTCTATAACGTACAATATGCACAGTACTTTCTGTGTAATCGTAACCGATAAACTCTTCTTTATCATCTTCCCTCAATACCACCCAATCACTAGATTCGGTTTCCGACGCCTTCCTTGAACGTGTTTTTTGCTTTTCTAACTCTTTTTGAAAACCTTCTTCGTCAATAGACAATCCTTTTTCTTGTGCTATTAAAGCGGTTAAATCAACAGGAAACCCGAAAGTATCGTACAGTTCAAAAACCATCTCACCAGAGATTTGATTTTTCCCTTCGCTTTTTAATTTCTCGCAAACGGTGTCTAATCTTTTAATACCTTGCTCCAAGGTTCTCAAAAAAGATTGTTCTTCTTCTTTAATTACTTTTTCTATTAATCCTTGTTGCTTCTTCAATTCAGGGAAAGCCTCTCCCATTTCATTTACTAAAGTCGGTACTAACTTATAAATAAAAGGTTCTTTTAAATTCAAAGTTTGATACCCATAACGAACAGCTCTTCGTAAAATTCTACGTATCACATAACCTGCCCCTGTATTAGAAGGCAACTGACCATCTGCTATTGAAAAAGCAATAGTTCTCAAATGATCTGCAATTACACGCATCGCAATATTTACTGAGGTATCTTCACCCTTTAGCTCTTCATTGGTTTGATATTTTCCTCCAGAAATCTCCTCAATTTTCTGTATAATCGGTTGAAAAATATCGGTGTCATAATTACTTGTCTTCCCTTGTAAAGCCATGGCTAAACGCTCAAACCCCATTCCCGTATCGATGTGTTTGTCTTTTAATGGAACTAGACTACCGTCAGCTTTACGCATATATTGCATAAATACTAGATTCCAAATCTCTATCACTTGTGGGTGGTCTTGGTTTACTAAAGTTAAACCATCTGTTTTTTCTCGTTCTACATCATCTCTTAAATCTACATGAATCTCAGAACAAGGACCACAAGGACCTGTATCCCCCATTTCCCAAAAATTATCTTTTTTGTTGCTAGGTATAATTCTTTCTTTAGGAACTAATTTGCTCCATATTTCTACTGCTTCCTCGTCTAACTCTAATCCATCTTCTTTGTCGCCTTCAAAAACAGTAACGTATAAACGGTCTTTATCTATTTGATAGACATCAGTCAATAATTCCCACGCCCATTCTATTGCTTCTTTTTTGAAATAGTCACCAAAACTCCAATTCCCCAACATTTCAAACATCGTATGATGATATGTATCTACTCCTACCTCTTCCAAATCATTGTGTTTACCCGAAACACGCAAACATTTTTGGGAATTAGCTACACGTTTGTCCTTCGCCTCAACATTTCCTAAAAAAATATCTTTAAATTGATTCATTCCCGCGTTGTTAAACATCAACGTCGGGTCATTTTTAACAACCATTGGTGCGGATGGAACAATCTTATGCTTTTTACTTTCAAAAAAGTCTAAAAATGTTTGTCTGATTTGTTTTGCTTTCATCTAAAATTAAGATAATTTTTGTTAAATTCTAAGCTTGACGACTACCCCGTAAGCCTTAAAAGTTGCGAATTTAAGGTTTTTAGACTAAATTTGCAGTCAATTTCAAATAGAATTTAAACTTTGTCGAAAACTAAATATAAATACAATCCGGAAACCCTTAAATACGAAAAAGTAGAAACTTCTTGGCGTTATTGG
>JALWSJ010000044.1 GCA_026993705.1 Flavobacteriales bacterium | reverse complement strand
GTTTTTCTTTCCGCCTTTTTGGTCGGGTAATCCATCAGTATGCATATATAATACATCACCAGGTTTGACTTCAATGGCGTGTTGTTTGATGTGGATTTTATCTTTAAACCCAATACTTTCTTTCGAGCCTTTGTATTCTATTAAGGCACCTCCACGGATAATGTATAAACTAGAATGTGTACCAGCAAATAAAACCTCTTGCTTTTTTGTATTGTAGCAAACCAAACCTAAGTCCATACTATCCATAACTTTAGCATTAACCGAACCGCCCAATCTTATTTTTATTCTCAAGTGTAATTCTTGTAAAATTTCAGCAGGAGTATAAAAGTCATCTTGCAAAATTTCATTCAACAGGTTATTTCCAATAATGGTCATAAAAGCACCTGGTACTCCGTGTCCAGTACAATCGACAACGGCAAGATATTTTCGGTCTTGTTTTTCGTAAAACCAATAGAAATCACCACTAACAATATCTTTAGGGTTAAGCAAAGCAAAGTGTTCATTCCAAACTTCTTTCATGGTTTGGTGCGAAGGAAGAACCGCTTGTTGAATCCTTTTGGCATAATTAAAGCTATCGGTAATTTGGTTGTTTTTTGTCTCTAATAAATCTTTTTGTTTTAGTAGGATAACCTCCGAACGCTTTACCGTACTAACGTTTGTGTCGATAAAAACGATGCGGTTGACTTCCCCATTTTGGTCAAGAATTGGAGTGAGGGTAGTTTGTACCCAAAGTACCGAGCCACTTTTTCTAAAGTGTTTACTGGTATAAAAGTCAGATTTTTTGGTTTTTATACATTCTTCTATTACTGTATTAATGCCTGGGTAATTACTAAAGTCTCTAATGTTTTTTCCAATTCTGTTCTGCACTTCTTCGGGGGTAAGCTCATACATATCGCAAGCTCCTTCATTTATCCATTCAATACGTCCGTTTTTGTCGGTAATAACAACTGTACTATCTATCTCTTTTGCAACGATAGAAAGTTTTTCTAATTCTTCATTTTGAGATTTTAGCAATTTATTTTTCTTTCTGTTTTTAAAGTAAAAGTAAATCACTGTCCAAGTGAAGATAGTGCCCAAAATAAAAACGATAAGCATTATCATTTTTTGGTTTTTTTGGCTTTCTAACTCAGCTTGTCGAAGTAAGAGTTCCTTGCTTTTTTTTTCGGAGTTGTACTTCATTTCTAACTCTAATATTTGTTGTTGTTTCTTTTCGTCGTTTAGGCTGTCTTCATATGCTTGTGCTTTTTTGTAATTTTCAAAGGCTTGTTTGTATAGCCCTGCTGCTTCGTTTATTTCAGATTTTAGTAGGTAATATTGTTGTAAAGCTCCATATCCTCCTATCTTTCGAGCATAAACCAAAAGAGAATCAGCGTATGCGTTCGCTTGTTCAATATTATTGTATTTGATTGCATTTTTGGTTACTCCTTTAAAATAGTCGATATCCATATTAAGCGAGTTCATTTCATGCCTTAATGTATCCATTTTTCGATACCATTGTAGGGTAGAATCGCTATTATGGTACAGCGTTTCATAGCACTCAGCAAGTCCAGAAAGGGTATAAAATAAGCCGTGATTTTTCAGGTTGTATTTTTGGTATGTTTTTAGGGCTTTTTTGTAATCTTTGATAGCGTCTTCGCAATTATTGTTATTGGCTTTAAAAGAAGCTAAGGTAGTCAAAGAAGATAAGATACTTGAAATATCATCAGTTTTAAGCGATAGGTCATAAGCTTGTTGAGCATAATCTTGACCACTCAGAATATCTCCCATTCCTTGCTTTAATCCCGCTAAGTTTCCTAGTATTTGAACCTTAAATAAAGTGTCTTTCGTGTTGTCCACATTTTCTAAGGCTAGTAAAGTGTATTCGATAGCTTTGTTCAATTCACCTTTGAAACTTTCCACCGCTCCTAAATTCATGTAACCCTTGGTTATTCCTAGACTATAACCGATAGATTTGGCCAAGTTAATACTCTGGTCTAAAAAGTAAATGGTAGAATCGGGGTTGGTGTTAAAATGTTGCCCCGCGATTTTACTAAGAGCATCAACTTTTTGTGTGTCGTTTGATGATTCGGATTGAACAATGCTCCAAAGACTATCCAAATCCATAGGGACGATTTGAGCAAAAGTGTTTCCCGTGGAAGTAAATAAGCCACCAATAAGAATACAAATATGTAATAGTGTTTTTCTA
>JALWSJ010000043.1 GCA_026993705.1 Flavobacteriales bacterium | reverse complement strand
AAATATAAGTGGTTCAGGATTATTAGGAACTATCCTAACTATTGGCATACAAAACGGAACAAACGAAACCGTTGATTTAGCATCACTCACCGATGCAGATTGGTATAAAGTGGGAACTACTTCTGCTCCAGCTAATATCAATGATGACATTTTTACGCAAGGGAAAGTGGGTATTGGAACAATTACACCAAATGCCCCTCTTGAAATAACTCCACCAAATATATCTGCTATTCAAGAAGGGATTAGATTAATTGACTTAGGGAGCGGTTCAAATGAAGGTTTATGGATTCAATTCGGTCAAGCTGTTACTCGTGACTACGCTAGAATGGGTGGTTATTCTGCTGACAATACTCAAGGAAGTATTTATTTATCTACAAAAAGTACTTCTGATGCTTTCCCGATAGAAAGAATGAGAGTTAGTTATAATGGAAACGTTGGTATCAACACTGCAAGCCCAACAGAGAAGTTAGAAGTACAAGGTTCAGTAAAAATTGTGGATGGGACACAAGGAGCTGGTAAAGTATTAACTTCTGATGTGAATGGTAGGGCTAAATGGGATTACAGAGGTACGCCTCCCGGAGTAGTTGAAGCATATGCGGGAATAGGAACTGTTCCATTAGGTTTTTTACCTTGCGATGGTAGTGCTGTTTCTAGAATAACTTATGCTGATTTGTTTGCTGTTATCGGTACTCGTTATGGAATAGGTGACGGTTCAACAACTTTTAATTTACCTGATTATAGAGGTAGATTTTTGAGAGGTTTTGATAATGGAGCAGGAAATGATCCTGATGCAGGGAGTAGAACCAATAGCGGAAATGGAACTATAGGAGATAATATAGGTACTATACAAACATCGCAAGCTGGACTGCCAGATATTAATTTTTTTGCATGGGGATATAACTCCACAGGTACAGGAACACAGAATAATATTCCAGGAGGGTTAATGGCTACTGATGATTATGTCAGTACTGGAGGTAGTTTTCCTGCATTTACTCCTGCTGAATCTGAATCTAGACCAAATAATATATCAGTTAGATATATAATAAAGTATTAAATTAGCTTGACTAATTTGATATACTTGCGGATTTAAGGAATAAGATATTGAGGATATAATTAGAATTAAACCCAAACTATCAATTTAGTTTGGGTTTTCTTTTTAGTTTCGGTAATTTTCAATATCATTGTTAGTCAATATCAAATTAGAGAGAATGGAAGCTATATTACTTCAAATATTAGATGATGCAAGTACAGTTATTTTACCTCATTTCGGGGCTATTATAAAGTTGGGGGAGGTGTATCAATTTAATGAGTTTTTAAAGTATAATGATGGAAAGTTAATAAAAGCCGTTGCCGAAAATAAGCAAGTAGATGAAGAACAGGCTACAATTTTGGTTTCTGATTTTATTCGTGATATTAAAGAACATTTGAATGCGAATAAAGATTATAGTTTGGGAAAGATAGGAGTGCTGACAAAAAAAGGAGAAAAAGTTGTTATAGCTAAAGTTAGTAATGCAGAGGAAGTAAAAAAAGAAAATTCACATTCTCAAAAAACGGCAACTAAGGAGTCTTCTGTAATAAAAACAGCACCGGTACAGAAAGAAAAGGAAGAAAACCCGAAAATAGAAACTATCAAAGAGGAGGAGAAAACAGTAAATCCTAAGATAAATACTTCTTCTAATTTGGTGATAGACGTTGCTATCGAAAAAATTAAAAAGATAAAAAACCTTGATGAGCTGGCTAAGTTTACTGTTGGGGAAAAAAGAGAGAGCGTACTAAAGACAATCGAATTGGTCAAACAATCGTTAAGTCAACCTGTTGAGAAGAAAACTAAAGAGGTTGTTTCATCGCTTTCTTCAGCAGACGTTGCTAAAGATGTTAAAAAAGAAGCACAAAAAGAAATAGAGCAAAAAGAGATTAAAATAACGAAAACAGCGAACAAAAAAGAGGTTGAGAAAATAGACGAAAAAACTACGGTTGAGAAGAAAACTAATGCCCTCCAAAAAAATGTAATTTCTAAAGAGACAGCTAAAACCACAGAATCGACTAAAGAGAAGAAAGAAGTTGATAAAGCTCTTAAAAAAGAGACGATTGACCCTAAAATTAAAAAAGAGTTGATGGAAGGAGCAATTGTTATAGAGCAAGAAGCCAAAAAGAGGAAACGAAATAAAATAATACTGTGGGTTGCGATACTCTTTTTGTTATTGGGAACATCTATTTTTGGGTATTTAAAATTGGATAGCATAAAAGGTCTGTTTAGTGCTACTGACAAAGAATTAGCAGAGCATAAAACGGAACAAGGGGTTCATAAAACAAATGATTCTGTACATCATGATGCAGTTAATGAAAAGGAACACAACACCGATGAAAAAGAAAGTGCAAAAGAGAAGGAACATGTAGAGGAGCAGATTGAAAACGTTGTAGAAGAAGATGTTGCCAATGAAGAAGCAATGAATGAAAGTAAAGATGAAGTAGTGGACGGAAATCCGGAAGAAGAGGAGGCGAGTACCGAAGAAGAACCGGAGCAAGAGGTTGAAGATCCGGAAGTTACGACAAACGGGAGGTATAACATTGTCGTCGGTTCGTTTTCAAAAGAAGAAAATGCATCAAATTTAGTGCAAACACTTAAAGAAAAAGGATATTCCAGTGCTCGTGTGTTAGCTAGGGCAGGTAGTCTGTATCCTGTGAGTATAGGTAATTATGCCTCTCGTTCTGATGCTAAATCCTCTTTAAAAGAAATAAAGGATGCCGGATATAAAGGGTGGATAAAAAAGATTTAACTCAAAATAACATTACTCAATTGGCTTTTCTTATATTTGTGATATATGGAAATATTGAGTTATATCTTTGAGTTGGGGATTGTTTATATTGTGTTATCGATTATTTGGTTTTTTGTCGCAGGTCTTCCTAAATTATTAACAGGAGCCTTCAGTTCCAATAGCTTTGGTAGTTATTTATTTAAAACCATTCATTATTATTTGTTGGCGGGGTTGACTGCTATTCATACGAAAATCTTTATAGAAAAACATTTAATTCTTAGTGAACAGGCTCCTTTTTATATTGTTTTGGGTGGTGTTGTCTTGTTTCTGTATTTGGCAGGAAAAACGGATAGAGCCATTATGAGTGTAGAAGTTGTGGCAAACAATAAGAATATTCGTTTAGGGGGAGCGTTGACCTATGAACCACATATCGTAGGCATTGCCATTATCTTGTATATTGTTTCTTTCTCTTATCCAATGTTAGTGGATAATAACTTTATGAATGGTTTGTATGTTAATATGTTAGATTTCTATCATACCTTTATTATTCATTTTATTTTAAGTATTGTAGGTTTTTTCTTTTTGTTCAGTATGATTTCAAGAGGATTAACAGCAACAGGAAGATTGGTTGAGGTGTTCGTACATTTAGTTACGGGTAAACCTCTAATAGAACGCAAAAGAAAAGAAAATCCTTTTAGTAAATTTAATAATTTTTCATCTAATAATCCTTTTCAGGCAAACGATAAAGAAGAGGAAATAGATGAAGATGAGTATGTAGATTTCGAAGAAATAGAGGATGATGAAAAAGAACGGTAAGGAAAATAAAAAGGCTTTATAATTTTTTTTATACCTTAAATCCGCAAGTGATTTCGTAATGAAAAGTCAAAATGCGTATTATTATTGGTCAAGCACAGTTTTGAGACACGCAAGCGTAGCCATAGCTATGGTGAGTATCGAAAAACGAGCATTGTCAATAATGATGCGGAGTTTGACTTTGGAATAGAAGTTCACTTGCGGATTTAAGGTAATATTTAAATGAAGTAAGTGTATCTTTTGGGCGTTCCCCCAATTTACTAAACAAACATATCGCTCTCGCGAAACTTTTGTTTGGTAAATTGGGGTCGGGCTATCACTACTCACTCTTTTGTGTTGCTTATATGTAACAACACAAAAGGAGTTCAGACACGCTGTTCTATCCCTAACGTGGGATGAAATAAGTGCAAAGAAAACGGAATTTAGTTTTCTTAGACGATGAATAAAAATTTCGCATAGCACCCGCTATGGAAAATTATTCATCGTCTGGGAACTACCCCCCCCTGTTTTTTTACTTATTTCATTCTGCGTTAGGGATAGAAACGGCATCCTTTTGGTTTGTTTGCTTTATGCAAACCAAAAGATATAGTGGATAGCCCGACCCTCATAGCAAAAAAAGTCGTTCCCTCATAGGAACGACTTTTTTTGCCATGAGGGGAACGCCCAAATTATTCTAATGAGGTAACAGTTCTTCTATCTCTGCATAGGTTTCTTTGTTGATTAATTCCGTAATATTTTCTTTTGGGAATTGGATGGCTTGAATAACAGAGTTGAAACGTTCGAGTGCATCGTCGTTGGTGGTTTTTACCTTAAACAAGATATAGGTCTTGTTGTCTGTTTTAACCATTTCTATTTTTTGTTTATCACTCAGTTCCTGAGGTAAAAGTACGCTGAAATGAGGGCAATCCAAAATATCACTTGTAACCTTCATTAAAATGTATCCGTGAGCGGTCGTGTCTGTGTTTTGTGAATATACAGATTGTTGGATGCCTATTATCGCGAATAGGATTATTGCTAATGTGATTGTTTTTATTCTTTTCATATTTTTTTTATTTAACGCATTAATGACACATCTCCTTTTAATATTTTAACATCTCCTTCGTAAACCGTTTTTAAGTACCAAACATATACGCCTTCGGTTGCCGGTTTTCCGTTCATTTTTCCGTCCCAACCTTTGGTTTGATCTGAAGTTTCAAAGACTTTTTGCCCCCAGCGGTTAAATACGGAGAAATACATGGATTGTGTATAACCTCTAACATAGAGAATATCATTTTCTCCATCTCCGTTTGGTGAAAAGGCTGTAGGAACAAATATGTTTTCTATCGGTTTTACAACAACTTGATGGTAGGTTGAATTTGAACATCCGTAAGCGTTGTAAACCGTAAGTGAAATAGTATATATGCCCGTATCTTGATAATCGTGAACCGGGTCATAATTCACACTATCTAACAATCCATCGTTAAAATCCCACATCCAAGTAACTGCGTCTAAACTGTTGTTGGTAAATTCTATTGTAGGTTCTAAAACATTGGTTTCTGTTGGTGTTAAATCAAATAGTGCTGTCGGATATGGATAGATATGGATTAAATTATACTTTTCTATCGTATCGTAGCAACCTTTATCATTTTTTACAATAAGTTTTACATCATAATCTCCCGGAATTTCAAAACAATGTCCTTCGTATTTATGTGAACCTTCACCGTAAGCTGTTTCAAAGAACCAATCCCAATAGACAATTTGTGAGCTGTCGGTTGATACACTCTTAAACGTCGGACATATTGGAGTACAACCACCTGTTGTATCTTGGGTAAACATTGCCGTTGGTTTATGGTATATTTCAACGGTTTTAAACGTACTGTCCTTACAGTTGTTATTTGTTGTTACGATTAACTCTACACTGTAAAATCCGCTATTACTATACGAATGTGAAGGATTTTCTGATGAAGAACTATTGCCGTCCCCAAAAGTCCAGTTAAAACTATCGTTAGAACCGTTTGATATAGTAGATGTATTAGTAAACAAAACAGGTTGTTCGTTTATACATGCATTGTTCGTTTGGAAGTCAACATTCGGCAATGGATATACCTCAATGTTTTGAATAGAAGTGTCGCTACAGTTGTGGTTTGAGAATACTATTAATGCTATGTTGTATGCTCCTGCGTTTTGGTAAATATGAGAAGTTGAGGAATCCATAGAAAGAGCAGTTGCATCACCAAAATCCCATTTCACTGATTGAATATAATCGGGGATGTTTATATACGATAAATCACTTACGTTAATGGTATCGGTCAGACAAATATTATTGATAGAAAATACAGGAGTAGGTTTTGGATAAATGACCAAGGTATCTACAATTGTGTCTTTACAACCATTGTTTGATTCTACTACTAATTCTATCGGGTATGTTCCGCTTGTTCCGTATAAATGAGTTGGGTTTTGATTGGTGGATGTATTCAAATCGCCAAAAGTCCAGTTCCAATTTATGATGTTATCAGGGGTGTTAATTGTAGTTTGGTCGTTGAAAACAGCTTCATTATAGATACAGACGTTGTCAACGGTAAAATTGGCTTGTGGCATCGGATAGACAACTAGATTTTGTATTATAGTATCTGAACATCCATTATTCGATACAGTTACCAAAGAAATAGTGTAAGTACCGTCATTTGTATAATAGTAACTATTGTTTTGTTGTGTACTTCCGTCTGAGTTTCCGTAACTCCATTCCCAAGTAGCTATGTTGTCCGGAGCATTTATAGTGGATAAATCATTAAAGGTTAATGAATCTTCTTGACAAATGTTTGTTAAATTGAAGTTAGCTACGGGAGCAGGAAAAATAACCACGCTGTCGCGAAGAGTGTCAGTACATCCGTGATTACTAGTTGTAACTAATGTTACTTCATATTCACCATTGTTTGCATACAGGTGACTATCTGAAGGGTTTGTACTTGTATTGCCATCTCCAAAATCCCAATTCCATGCAACGATGTTATCGGGTGAATTAATTGTAGAGCTATTGTTTACGTTTAGAGCATTGTAAATACAAATATTATTTACGGAGAATACCGATTGAGGCATCGGATAAATGGTTATGTACTGGCTAAGCGAGTCAGAACACCCATTATTCGATACCGCTCTTAATGTAATATTGTAATTGCCATCAGCGGGAAATGTATGGTAAGGAGAAACGTCCAAACTGTTAGTTCCGTCACCAAACGTCCATAAATAATTAGCGATAATATCTGGAGAATTGATAGTGGTATTATTTGAAAACAATACAGAATCCAATAAGCAAGTGTCGTTAAATGAAAATGAAATTTGTGGCATAGGGTAGATGGTTAAAGGCTGTTGCAGAGTATCGGTACATCCATGGTTTGTTGTTACTACCAATTGAGTAGCGTAATTGCCATCTGTCATAAATGAATGAGTAATGTTTTCTTGTGATGATGTTGAGCCGTCACCGAAAGTCCATTGCCAACCTACGATGTTTTCTGTGTTAACGGTTGAGCTGTCATTAAAAGAAATACTTTCCGTTAAGCAATTATCGGTTAAGGTATATTTGGCTACCGGTTTAATAACTCTTACAGTTTGTTTTAGTGTATCAGCATTATTTCCACAAACAGCAATCAGTGCAATTTGTTGTTCTAATCCTAAAGTGGAATCCAATACAAAGAGGATGGTATCTCCATTGGTTTGGTAGTTACTAATCGTATTGTCCCAATAAAAACAACCTACTGCACTTTGAGTGGTGTTATAAAATTTTAAGGTGTCTCCGTGGCATCCGATAGTATCGTTAAATCCCCATTGAGGTGTAATATTTGAACAAACTGAACAAACAGTATTTTGCGTTATATTTGGAGAACCTTGTACAACAGAAGGGCTGGCAATTTGCAAATTAGAAGAAATATCGGTGTAAGCTGTAGAAGGTAAAGCAGTTTGAACAATACTTGACGTAACGTCTTGAGAACCATAAGGGGCATTAACAAACGAGCAGCCACAATCACCTAAACTGTCTGTTTTTATAAACATTGGGTCGTACTCATTATTTGCTCCACATGTAGAAAATGTATTACTATAATTCATAGAAAGTACATATCCATCGTCTTTTACGATAACATCGACACCTCGATCGCAACCTGTACTACCGTAAGAATTTGCCCAAACAAAATTTCCGTTATCATCAATTCGTAATAGTACAGCATCTCTGTTCCCATTTGTGTAACTGTAGCTTGTTCCGACTATAACATATCCACCTGTTGGAGATACTATAACACCTTCTGACCAATCATCGTTAAAACCACCGTAAGTTTTTGCCCATTGTACATTTCCGTTTGCATCCAATTTAATAGCTAGAATATCTCTGCCTCCAACGGTTAACCCTCCTGCATCAGTAGAACCGGTCATCAGGTAACCTCCGTCGGGAGTTGGCACACCTTCCGTATCCCAATAAGTTCCTTCAGTTCCTGATGTTCCATAAGCGTTCATCCATAAGGTGTTTCCATTGAAATCTGTTTTTACTACCATTAAATCTCTACTTCCTGCACCAAAAGAAGTGGTAATTCCTCCGGCTATTACACCATCGCTAACAGCATGAATAGAGCAAAGATTATCTTCACCATTACCTCCGAAAGCTTTTGTCCATTGATGCATACCTGTATTTGAATAGTTAGATATGGTTGCATTCCAACCTCCCCAAGGATAGCTTTGCGTTGAGCCACTTACGTATATATTTGTAGGTGTTTCCGTTAAGAAGTGAGCGTAATCATTTCCGTTAGAAAAAGCATTATTCCATGTTGTAATCCATTGTTGATTCCCATTGACGTCTAATTTTTGCAAAAAGTATTCGTAGCCTCCACCTCCGCCGGCTCCACTATCGTATAATCCCGCCACTAAAATACCTCCGTCAATTGCTTCCAAAACTTTTCTGCCTCCATCACTTCCTGAAGAACCATAAGTTCTGTACCAAAGCATTTCTCCACAACTGTTTAGTTTGTACACATATACATCGCAACCTCCACCTGCAGCTCCATTGTGTTGTCCCGTGCCGACAAATCCGCCACTTGCTGTAGGAGCTAATCCCAAACCTCCGGTCATATCAGGATAACCAAAGGTTCTAACGTATTGAGCTGAGGTATAAGTAGTCAGTAAAAAAAATAGAGTACTTAAGCAAATCGTTTTGGTGTGAAATGTTAGCATTTTCAGGCGTGTTTTTGGTTTCTTCTACTAAAGTATAAAAAATATAATAGATATGCAAATTATTAAG
>JALWSJ010000042.1 GCA_026993705.1 Flavobacteriales bacterium | reverse complement strand
ATTGGAACTGGTGGTTTGAAAATAGTTACGGAGAAGGTTCTCATAAATACGAAGGATATTGCTACGAAAATGCAGGGACTTATGATGTAAAACTAATTGTAGAAAATACTGTTGGTTGTTTTGATACGGTAGAAGCACTAGGTTTAATCAATACTTATCCCTACCCTATTGCAGACTTTGAATTAACACCGGAAAACACAACCGTTGACAACGCCGAAATTACCTTTACCAACAACAGCATTGATGCCATTACTTGGATGTGGGATTTCGATGATAATACATTAGACAGTGTTGCTTATGAGCCAGTTCATATTTACAACGATACGGGAAGCTATATGGTGGAGATTACGGTTTATAATGCTAACGGATGTTCTACGAATATCTATCATCAAGTTATCATCAGACCTATTGAAAACATTTACATTCCAACGGCATTTTCACCAAACGGAGATGGAGAAAATGATATATTATACGTTAGAGGTTATCTAAATGGTATGTCTTTTAATATATTTGACCGCTGGGGTAAAAAAGTTTTTGAAGCTACGAACCAAAGTAGAGGCTGGGATGGAACAATCAACAACAAACCCGCTATGGAGGGTGTTTATTACTGGTATTTAGTTACTTCGGTAAATGGTAAAAAGAAAACGATTAAAGGAGATGTAACACTGATGCGTTAAGCACACTTGTACTTAGCAACTAAATCCACTAAAGATTACAATCATAACATAAAGCCTTTCATTCTTATTTGTATATTTGCATCAGTAAACACAAAAACAAGAACTAAAATGAGTCAATTTCATACATTAGAAGTAGCCAAAGTAATTTCCCTAACAGATGATACAGTTTCAGTATTTTTTCAAGTACCGGAAGGATTAAAAGAAACTTTCACTTATCAACCAGGACAATATTTAACACTTAAATTCAATATCAACGGGAAAGAAGAGCGACGAGCATACTCACTTTGTTCATCCCCTTATACAGATAATTTAATGGAAGTAGCCGTAAAAAGAGTAGAAAACGGTATTGTATCCAATCACATTAATGACAACCTAAAAGCAGGAGACAAAATCGAGGTTATGCCTCCTCAAGGTAATTTTATACTAGAAATAAACCCCAACGAAAATCATCACTATGTAGCTTTTTCTGCAGGAAGTGGAATCACTCCTATAATGTCGATGCTTAAAAGCGTATTAGCTAAAGAAAAAAAAAGCAAATTCACGCTATTTTACGGAAATAAAACCAAAGTATCTACTATTTTTCATAAAGAATTAGAAGAACTATCAAAAGACGAACGTTTTAATCTAATATCCATTTATTCAAGAGAAAATACCGGCGATCCATTGACCGAGGGAAGAATAAATAAAGAAAAAGTAAATACTCTGATAAAGCAAGACTTAAACTTACTCAAAGCCGATGGCTTTTTCATGTGTGGACCGGAAGAAATGATTGTTTCAGTCGCTGATACACTAAAAGAATTTGGAGTAAATAAAGAAAAGATACATTATGAATTATTTACCACTCCTATTCTACTTGTTAAAGAAACACAAAAACCGGAAATAGATTTTGAGGGAACAGCTAAAGTAAAAGTAATTTATGATGATGAAGAAGTAGAACTAGAATTAAACACAAAGGGAGCTACTATTCTAGACGCGGCAATGGAAGCTGATGTTGATGTTCCTTTTTCTTGTAAGGGTGCTGTATGTTGCACTTGCAAAGCTCTTGTTACCGAAGGAAAAGCAATAATGGAAGCCAACTATTCATTAAGTGACGCTGAAGTTGAAGAGGGATATATACTTACGTGTCAAGCTCACCCGGTATCA
Organism: Flavobacteriales bacterium; assembly: GCA_026993705.1. Taxonomy (GTDB): domain Bacteria; phylum Bacteroidota; class Bacteroidia; order Flavobacteriales_D; family Parvicellaceae; genus S010-51. The sequence continues at coordinate 366 of JALWSJ010000042.1, read as the reverse complement.
GAATACGTTGTGGTTGATTATGATGAAGCCTAATTAATCTAACCTATAATATTTTCTATGGGCAATATTTTATTTCTTTTAACGTATTTCAAAACAGATTTTAGATTAAACCTTAAATTACGTAAGTAAAGTTCTATAAAAAAGACAAATGCAGCATCGTTATTGGTAGCATATTTTGGCTTTTCAGAACAAATCGGCTTGCGGTTTTAAGGTTAAACATTACCTTTGTAACCTTTATGCATAATATCACTATACCTTTTTTTATTAAATTCTTATTACTTTCGACAATCTTTCTCTCTGAAGAAGGATGTTCGGAGTATAATAAAATACTAAAAAGCAATGACTACGAACTCAAATACACTAAAG
>JALWSJ010000041.1 GCA_026993705.1 Flavobacteriales bacterium | reverse complement strand
ACCTTATAGGTTACAATCAGTTTTCGTCAAGACAAGAAATTATCGATGCAGTTAGTCAAACTAATTTTGATGTGGTTTTAATGGATTTGTTTTTTGATGTAAATGAACCGTTTACAAAAGCGGAAATAGAATCGCTAAAGACAAAAGCCAATGGTGGAAAGCGAAAAGTTATTTCGTACATCAATATTGGTGCAGCTGAAAATTATCGCTATTATTGGAAAGATAAGTGGAAATTACATCATCCCAATTGGTTGAAAAAACCTTATGATGGTTATAAAGATGAAATTTGGGTGAAGTTTTGGAAAAAGCCTTGGAAAAAGATTATTTATTTAGATGATAATGCCTATATAGATAGAATAATTGATGCCGGTTTTGATGGGGCTTATTTGGATAATATCGAGGCATATTATTTTTTATATTTTGATTAAATGGATTTTACAAAAGCAAAAGAATATATTACCGAAAGGTTGGTAAAAGAGTTATCCGATGAATTGTTTTATCACGGAGCTCATCATACTTTTGCTGTTGTAAAAGCTACAAAAAGCTATGCGGAAAAAGAAGGTGTTCTTCCCGAGGATTACTATTTATTGCTAACGGCGGCTTATTTTCATGATAGTGGTTTTTTGTACCAATATAGAAGTAATGAGCCTTTTGCCGTGCAATTAATAGAAAAGATATTACCTGAATTTGATTATACTGAAGAAGAAATTTCAAAGATTAGTTCCATTATATTAGCCACTCAATCTGACGTAGAACCGCAAAATTTGTTGGAAAAAATAATGTGTGATGCCGATCACGACTATATAGGTACGGAAGATTATCATACGATAGCACAGACGTTAAGAAAAGAATTGCAACATAGAGGTGTTGAATATACCGATTTAGAGTGGGTGAAATTGCAACACAATTATTTGACAAACCGTCATCGCTATTATACGGAAACAGCATTGCGTGAACGACAACCGCAAAAAGAAAAAATCATTCGTGAGCTGGAAGAGTCTATGCAGGTCATAGAGAATTAGATTAGGAAAAGTTGTAGCTGTTTCAAAGTCTAATTTGATATGCTTTCTTCTAAAAATATTCCTTACATTCGTGGTTCAAAAGAGTTAATGCAAATGGTATAAGGCAAAGTATTGGCTTATACGATAAAGATATGAAGTCATGAGTATAAATTTTGCAACCAACAACACGGTAGAAATAACCATTGAAGATTTAACGATAGAAAAAGTAGAGGAAATTCTAACCTTTGGTTATCGTTTGAAATTGAGTGAAGTAGCCAAACACCGTATCCAAAAATGTAGAGATTATTTGGATAAAAAGATGGCGGATGAGGATAAGGTCTTTTATGGGATCAATACCGGTTTCGGTTCTCTTTGCAATACGGTTGTTTCCAATAATGAACTTTCTCAATTGCAAGAAAATTTAGTTAAGTCACACGCTTGTGGAATGGGGAAGGAGTCTTCTACGACTATTGTTAAATTAATGTTGTTGTTAAAAATTCAAGGATTATCCTACGGACATTCGGGCGTTTCAATAGAAACAGTTCAGCGACTCATTGATTTTTACAATAATGATATTTTTCCAGTAGTTTACGAACAAGGTTCGTTAGGAGCTTCGGGAGATTTATCACCATTGGCTCACATGTCTTTGGCATTGTTGGGGTTAGGAGAAGTTATTCATAAAGGCAAGCGAACAACCGCAACTAAAGTATTTAAGGAATACAATTGGAAACCTATTGTGTTGCAATCGAAGGAAGGTTTAGCCTTGTTGAATGGAACTCAATTTATGAGTGCACACGGTGTTTGGGCTCTTATCAAAGCCAAACAGTTATTCAAAATGAGCAATTTGGTAGCTTCTGTTTCGATAGACGCCTATGATGGAAGAATACAGCCATTTTTAGATAATGTTCATATTGTAAGAAATCATAAAGGACAACTTTATGTAGCTAGAGCAGTTCGTGAATATTTAGAAGGAAGTGAAATTATAACACGCCACAAGGTAAATGTTCAAGACCCTTATTCTTTTCGTTGTATCCCACAAGTTCACGGAGCAACAAAAGACGCAATGGATTATGTAACTACGGTGATAGAAACCGAAATAAATTCAGTAACCGATAACCCGACGATTTTTCCGGATGAAGATTTAGTGGTATCTGCTGGTAATTTTCACGGACAGCCTTTAGCTTTGGTTTTAGACCATTTGACGATAGCCATTGCCGAATTGGCAAGTATTGCCGAGCGTCGAACTGTAAAATTGATTTCAGGGACAAGGGATTTGCCCCCTTTTTTAGTAGCCAATCCTGGTCTAAACAGTGGTTTTATGATTCCTCAATATACAGCAGCATCCATCGTTAGTAAAAATAAACAATTGTGTTCGCCTTGCAGTGTCGATACGATTGATTCGTCAAATGGACAAGAAGACCATGTAAGCATGGGAGCAAACGCAGCTACTAAATTGTTGGAAGTCATAACGAATGTAGAATCGGTAATTGCAATTGAATTGTTTACCGGAGCTCAAGCACTGGAATTTAGACGACCGCTTAAATCTTCGATAATTATCGAACAAATGTTAAAACAATACCGAAAAGAAGTATCGTTTATAACCAATGACATCGTTATGCAAACAGAAATGCAAAAAACCTCTGATTTTGTTAGAAAGTATAAAATAGTTTAAACACAATGTCAATAGGAGAATACTTAATAGCCGCTTTTGTTTTTTTGATGTTGGGAGTCTTTGTGTATATTGGAATTAAATTATTCCGATACAACCAAAAAGAACGTGAAGAAATTGCTAATCGTAACGAACAAAGAAAAAGAGAAGCAGGAGTACATTAGATATATAAAGTTTATTAATCAAATAAAAAGGTTTAATTATGTTTGGAAATGGAGACATGGGAGAAATGATGGCAAAATTGCAAGAGATGCAACAAGCAATGGAAGCCTCTAAAAAGAAATTAGAAAATATCCACGTACAAGGAAAAACTCCGGATGGTAAAATTCGTTTTGTAATGGATGGAAATCGAAAATTAAGGGAAGTTAGCATCATAGATGTCACTATTTTAGCAGAAGAAAACAAAGAAGAACTAGAAGATATGTTGGTAGTTGCTTTTAATAGAGCCTTACAAGATGCAGAATTAATTAACGAAGAAGAAATGAAAAATTCAGCTTCGGGAATGTTGCCAGGAATAGGATAGTAGTTTCCAAACTTATGTGGATATTTCCGTTCTATTTACTTTTATCTTTTGTTGTCCTTAATCGTTGGTCGTATTTTAGAAAAGGAAATCTTTCCCTACTATGGCTCAATGGATTGTGGACAACAAAAATTTTAGCAGGAATATCCGTATATTGGATTTATACCCATTTTTACACCGCAAGAAACGAAGCCGATATTTTCCGGTACTTTGATGATAGTGCAGTTGTGTACAATTCCTTTTGGAAAAAAACGTCTGATTTTTTTAAGCTAATGACGGGGACAGCACCCGATAACACTTATTTTACTGAAGCCTATTACGTTAAAATGAATAATTGGGCAAACGATAGTCGTCCTTTTATTTATGGAGACTCAAGGTTAATGATACGCATCAACGCTCTTTTGCGTTTTTTTTCTCTTGGTAGTTTTTATGTACACAGTTTAGTATTTAGCTTTTTAGGATTTATAGGTTTGTACTCCATATACGAGGCAAGTCAACCCTTATTTAAAAAAAGGAAACAAATATTGGTAATAGCTGTTTTTTGTTTGCCTTCAGTCATGTTTTGGACATCCAGTTTGCTAAAAGAAAGTCTATTAGTTTTCTTTCTAGGGGTACTCTATAAAAATGTATTTTATCCAAGTCAAAAAAACAAATTAACCTATCTATACATCGCCCTTTCATTACTAGGACTTATCTTATTAAAGTTTTATGTATTCATATCCATTATATTGCCACTAGTTGCGGTATTTTTATCAAGATTAAACAAAGACAAACCGTCTATAATAACATTCATATTAGTCTTAGCGGTTGGATTCGTATTATTCTTATTCATACCAAAATTCTCGGAAGTCCTAGTACAAAAGCAACACGATTTTTTAAATTACCATTCATCAGCAGGCAGTTATTTCGATATCCCTTTGTTGGAAAATCATCCTCTTAGCCTATTAAAAAATACACCAACAGCCCTTTTTAATGCCCTAACTCGACCATTTCCCTCATCAAAATTATCGCTGATGGGCATTCCAGCAGTTATCGAAAATACACTATTGATATTAGCTTTGTTGTTAACACTCCCGCAAATCTTCAAATCCGAAAATTGGACTTCAAAAACCAAACAAAGTCAACTCTTGTTTTTAATAACTTATACCTTAATTCTACTCATAATAATAGGTCTAACCACCCCCATAGCAGGAGCATTAGTTCGTTACAAAGTGGCAATTTTACCTTTTTTAAGTGTGTTCATTCTATATTTCATCGAAAAAAGAGGAGTAAGATAATTAGGGCGTTCCCATTACAGCATAAAAAAGTAGTTTCGTTGCACTACACCACTTTTTAACGCCGTAAAGGTCGGGCTATCCACTATATCTTTTGCCCTCCAAAAGGAGAGAGGGCAAAAGGATGCCGCTTCTATCCCTAACGCGGGTGAAATTGGCGGATAGAAAGTGAATTTTTAACTTATAGACAATCTGTAATTAACCTCTACTAAATATAAAGGAAATAAAAGCACTTTATAGTAACTCAATAATACTCATTATACCCGTGTTAGGGATACGCTCCCTAACGCATATAAAAAAAGCACACAAGACCATTAAACAAAGGATATTAACAAAATATTAACAAGCTGAAAATAAGCTGGTTTAATACTATGTTGAATATTTTTCATGAAATGAGTCAAGGTTTATTAACAAAAAGCAATAGTTTTCAACAAAAACTAAATAAAGTTATGCAAAACCCTTGACTGGCGTGGGATTACATATATATTTGAATCAACAAATTAATTATTAACCCATAAAAATTTAATTTATGAACAAATCAGAATTAGTAGATGCAATTGCAGCTGACTCAGGATTAAGTAAAGCAGATGCTCAAAGAGCAGTAGGTAGTTTTGTAACAGTTGTAGGTGATGCTTTAAAAAAAGATGACCGTGTTGCATTAGTAGGTTTCGGATCTTTCTCAATCACTAAAAGAGCAGAAAGAAAAGGACGTAATCCTCAAACCGGAAAAGAAATTACTATCAAAGCTAAAAACGTAGTAAAATTTAAACCAGGTAGTGATTTAGATGCTAAAGTGAACTAATTTTGTTTTAACAAACAATTTTCTTAAAAAGCTCGTAGTTTACTACGGGCTTTTTTTGTGGACTATTTTATCTAAAATTTATTAAGTGTTTCAACAACTTCAATATCTTTGCATCTAAAACACGGAACATCTGTTCTTTTAATACCTTTTCTCGGTTCTTGGTATTTATTTGTATAAACAAACACACGTGAAGCATTTATTTTATCTAAACAAATACTTATGGAAGTACAAAAGACGATTGTTTTTAGGAACGTTGTTCATCATAGCTTCCAATGCTTTTGGTGCTTATATGCCAAGTGTTGTCAATCAAGCTACCGATAAGATTGTTGAGTATGCAAATAATGAGCATTTCTCTAAAGATATTATCTTCAATTTAGCCTTAAAATTAGCAGGTTTTTATTTTTTGCTTTCTTTTATGAAAGGCATTTTTTTATTTTTTACGCGTCAAACTATCATAATCATGTCAAGATTGATTGAATACGACCTGAAAAATGAAATCTACGATAAATACCAATCCCTGGATATGTCCTTTTATAGAAAGAATAGGACAGGAGATATAATGAATAGAATCAGTGAAGATGTTAGTCGGGTAAGAATGTATTTAGGTCCCGGAATAATGTACACCATCAACCTTGTCGTATTGTTTGTTTTCGTGATTAGTTTTATGCTGAGTATCAATGTCAAACTAACATTATACGCTTTAATGCCCTTACCATTGATGTCTTTTCTAGTATATAAGGTAAGTAGTATTATCAATCAAAAAAGTGAAGAGGTACAGCGTTCCCAGTCGTGGTTATCTTCATTTGTTCAGGAAACATTATCAGGAATTAGAGTGTTAAAAGCATATAACCGAAACGATTATTTCGTTGATAAATTTAAAGACGAAACGTATGCGTATCAGTTAGCAAACCTAAGTTTGGCAAGAACCAATGCTTTCTTTATGCCGGTAATTATTTTTTTGATTGGGGTTAGTACAATTTTTACGATTTATATCGGAGGGGTAGAAGCTATAGATGGAGTAATCGATATTGGAGATATACTTCAGTTTGTTATCTATGTAAATATGTTGACCTGGCCTTTCGCTTCTGTGGGATGGGTTACCTCCCTAGTGCAGAGAGCAGCTGCTTCGCAAAAGCGATTAAACGAGTTTTTGCATAAGGACAGCAAGATAAAGCAAACTGTAAATCCAGTACAAAAAATCAAAGGTGATATTGAATTTAAAAACGTTACATTCATATATCCGGAAAGTGGGATAAAAGCTCTGGAAAACGTCAGTTTTACCATAAAAGAAGGCGAAACCATAGGTATAACAGGACGAACAGGAAGTGGAAAATCAACCATAGCTCGTTTAATTTGTCGCTTGTATGATGTTACAGAAGGTGAAATATTAATCGGAGGAATAAATATAAAACAATTTGATTTGTCCGCACTTCGTACAGCTTTTAGCTATGTGCCACAAGAAGTATTTCTATTTTCCGATACAATAAGAAATAATATAGCTTTTGGATATAAAACCGAAAGCCCTGATGAGACAAAAATTATTCAAGCTGCAAAAGATGCTGATATTTACGAAAATATTATGCGTTTTAATAAAGGTTTTGATACAGAAATAGGAGAAAGGGGAGTTACCTTATCGGGAGGACAAAAACAACGCTTATCAATAGCACGAGCAATTATCAAAGAGCCTGATTATATGATTTTTGATGATTGTTTATCTGCGGTGGATACCCATACAGAAGAAGTAATTCTAAATAATCTATCTAATATAATGAAAGGGAAGACGGCTTTATTAATGGGGCATCGTATAGCAACATTGATTCATTCGGATAGAATATTATTATTTGAAAAAGGAAAATTAATAGAACAAGGGACGCACAACGATTTGTTAATAAAAAATGGAATATATAACACGCTATATAGCAGGCAATTAATCGAAGAAGATGAAAATACAAGAAGGAAAATTTGATTTACACAAAGAATAGCTTAATTTTGCACCTTGTTAATTTGTCGGCAAGGACCGATTTAATAAATAAATATAATGGATATTTTTGAAAGAATAGCAGGAAACAAAGGACCACTAGGGCAACATGCTGAAGGTTCTCATGGGTATTTTACCTTTCCAAAATTAGAAGGAGAAATTGCTCCTAGAATGATGTTTCAAGGAAAAGAAGTCTTAACTTGGAGTATCAATAATTATTTAGGTTTATCGAACTTGCCCGAGGTAAGAGAAGTAGATGCACAAGCTGCGAAAGATTGGGGGTTAGGTTACCCAATGGGTGCTCGAATGATGTCGGGACAAACTTCACAACACGAAGAATTAGAAAATCAAATAGCTGATTTCATGGAAAAAGAAGCATGCTATTTATTAAACTTTGGTTACCAAGGGTTTATGTCAATTGTTGATGCTTTAGTATCACGAAATGATGTCATTGTGTATGATAGTGAATGTCATGCTTGTTTGGTGGATGGTGTACGCCTACACCAAGGAAAACGTTTTGTTTATCCGCATAACGATATAGATAAATGTAGAAAGCAATTAGATAGAGCTACTAAAATAGCAGAAGAAACAGGTGGAGGAATCCTATTGATTACCGAAGGAGTTTTCGGAATGAGCGGTGACCAAGGAAAGATAAAAGATATCGTCGATTTACGTAAAAAAGAAGGATATAACTTTAGATTAGTAGTCGACGATGCCCACGGATTCGGAACTTTGGGTGACAAAGGTCAAGGGGCAGGAGAAGCACAAGGTGTTCACGATGAAATCGATGTGCTTTTGGGTACATTTGCTAAATCGATGGCAAGTATTGGTGCATACGTTTGTAGTACAAAAGATGTAATCGATTATCTTTCTTACAATATGCGTTCTCAAGTTTTTGCTAAATCGTTGCCTATGCCGTTGGTAATTGGTGCTATGAAGCGTTTAGAGTTGTTAAAAGGAGAAAAACAAAGAGGAAAATTGTGGGAAATTGCAGATGCTTTGCAAAAAGGATTAAAAGACGCTGGTTTCAATTTAGGTAATACAAATTCGTGTGTAACTCCGGTAATGCTAAGCGGAACTTTGGGAGAGGCAACTCGCCTAACACACGATTTAAGAGAAAATTATGGTATTTTTACTTCAATTGTAGTATATCCGGTTGTTCCTAAAGGACTGATATTATTACGTTTGATTCCAACAGCTGCTCATAGTTTAGAAGATGTCGATTATACAATTGAAACTTTCAAAAAAATTAAAGTAAAACTGGATGCAGGAGAATACCACTCTGAAGAGTTATTAAATGCTAATGCTTAGGTGAAACCTAAATCATAGATTTCTAAACTCCCTTCTAATTTTCTTTAGAAGGGAGTTTTTTGTTTTTAACCATTGTTAGCAATAATATCACTTATCTTGCAGACGATATCTAAAACTTTGCAAAATGAAACAAAAAAGAATTATAACAATAGCAATAGTATTCATAGGCAGGGCAAAATCATACTTTTATATTTAAAACTTTAAGTAGATATTCTTCATTCCATCCAGCTTTAAGTCTTTTCCCAGCGATACCCTGTTTTACTGTTTTTTCATTTTTTAAAAGATTTAAAGCAAT
>JALWSJ010000040.1 GCA_026993705.1 Flavobacteriales bacterium | reverse complement strand
GAATCGTATTCCAGAACATAAAGCAAATAAATTATTTGAGTTATTTCCTCAAAATTGGAAAGAACTCAATAACGAATAACATGTACTTTACCGTACGCTTACGCAAAGAAAACAGAATTTAGTTTTCTTAGACGATGAAAAATTCTTTTTACATAGCACTGCTCTTACCACACCCCAAATCAAAAACACAATCCTTTATAAGTGAATACAATTTTCATTGTATTCTCACAACACTTTCAGTCGTTTCTCCCCTCTCGTTTCTTTCATTATTTCCAAAATACAAATACAATAAAAAGAAAATTCAATTATAATTTTGTATATTCGTGTTTCAATGAATTTATACCACTTTATTTCCATAAAATAAAGGCTCATTTTAAACAATTATGAACAAACAAGTAATTCTACTCGTATTTACACTTTGGTTCTCTGTTTCAGCATTCGCACACAGAGGAGAATTTGCATCAATAGAACATGTTAAAATAGAGGAAACGCCTGACAGTTACATCTATGATTTTGACTTTGAAAACATCAAACAGATACTACTGACGGATGTTCGTATTGAGTTGGTTATCAATTCGCACCCCGTACCGATGCAATACATTAAAATCGACACCATCAAACCCGAACAAAAATTTGTTCATGGGCGATTTCAGGTATCGAAAGCCGATTTTAACATTGAAAAAGATGTAGTACAGATAGAAATTGTATCCATTTTTGGAAAATGGAAAGATTGGGGAGGTTGGGACTCGCCTAATTTCCACGAAAACAAACAATCCAACACCTTGTACTCAGAATTTTATGCAGATGCTCCGTGGAGAATGAAGAAATTAGATAATAACGGAAATGTACAATCCATTCCCGTGCATTTCTTCTTACACGATGCGGATAAAGTTACCGGCATCACACTTCAAATAGACTACATCAATATCCGACTTAAAAACCCATCGGATGCGTCATTTGGGCCTGTATTAACCTACAACTCAATGAACGACGCGAATTTCAAAGCCTTATTTTCTTGCAAGTCTCCGGCAGACGGAGGTATGGATATACAAGAGTTCAAATTAAACAGCTTCTCCAAATCCAACCAATACACTATGGATTTCGACGAAAGTTCTGATTTGTTTGGAGATAATTTTGTAAAAGCTGAGCACAGGTATTGGTATTTCACTTTTAATATTCCAGCAGCTGATTTGCAAGGGTTAGGAGATATCGTAGATATAGAGGTTAAAATCGGATATGCAAACTTCTCGGTAAGTGATGACTACATTGGATTACGAGTATTCCGTTCTAGTGAAGACATCCCTACGCTACCGAATTATTACAGAGGAGATACGCACCTCCATTCGTTTTTCACACAAAACAATGCCGAAATCGGATTCCCTATCGAAGCAACAATTGAAGCCGGAAAACTTATCGGTTTAGACTGGTTTACTAGCACCGACCATACTTCAGATTACGATAACTACGGGGGAGGAAATGTAAACACAAATTGGACAAGAATACAAGATCAAGTACGTCAGTTAAATACCGTAAATTCCGATTTTAAAGTAGTTGCAGGTCAAGAAGTTTCAACCAACAACGCAAAAGGTGATTTAGTGCATATGTTAGCTTATCCTAGTTACGATGCTCCTTTTAGCTTACCTTTCTTAGGAGATGGAAATGGTGATTTAACTTCAACCAATAAATTTATCGACGACATTGTTTTTGGGTTAAAAAATGCCGATGGTTTCTCTTATGCTGCACATCCATTTGCAACAGCAGATAAGCTCCCTACTGTTCCCGTTGGTGGTGGTATTTGGAACTTAGGAGAAATTGGATTTCCGGATAACTCCGGAACATTTCCTAAAACAGGAGGGAATATAATTTGTAACGATGTAAATTCTCCATCTGACCTCCTTGCAGGAAACGATACAGTTTTAATGAAAGACAGAATACAAGGAGCTCAAATTTGGAACGTAAGAGACGGAAGACAAACGACTTCAACCTTAACCGGGGATTTAGATCCGTGGAGTGTGAGAGGAATGGAAACACCATTTTCAATCACTGATACAGCTTCTTATTCTCATCATTTTAAACGTTTCCGTCAAGGGCAAGAAATTGTGAATCATGTGAATAAAATTGGTTTATATAATAAAAATGCAAATGACAACTATCAACATTGGAAATGTTACTTAGGAGCTGGGGCAGATGCTCACGGTTCGTTTAACTTTTCCAATACCGATGATTTTGGGAATTTCGGGAGCATCAATACCAATGCTGTTGGAAAGTTGACAACTATCGCTTATTGCCCGGAAGGAATGGGTGCTGATGGAGAACATATACTAAAAGCATTGTATGATGGACATACCTCAATCTCCGACGGACCTATTGTGGTTACCGGAGTAAGCAATGACGGAAATAATACAACTAATGAAATACTCATGGGAGATGATGCTATTGTTAACACCTTGGAATTAAACAACTACTACTTTAACCTTGATGCGGTTACAACCCAAGAGTTCGGAGATTATACTTATCTAAAGTTAATAGCGGGAACAGAAAATGGGGAAATAGAAAAAGACATTCCTCTTCCTTCAACTAATGGAACAATACACCTCTCTTATCCGATACAAGCGATATTGGATACTTTGTTTGGTGAAGGGAATACGCCACAGAAAAAATATTTTTACATCCGTTCGGAGATACAAACACATAAAGAATATACTTCGGAACTAGCTTTTGAAACACCTTTTGATGAATTTCATTCACTCAGCAATCCCATTTGGATGAAATTAGACGAGGTTATTCCGGAAGAACCGGTTACCGAGTTCAGTTTAGATGTTTATCCAAACCCTTTTAAAGGAAACATCCAGTTAACGATTAAGAACCCTACAGAAGACCCTGTAAATGTAAAATTATACAACAATTTAGGGCAACTTGTATCTTCTTATTTGTTTACGGTTAACGGTATTCAAGTTGTAGCAATTAATACAGAAAAATTAAAATTAGCAAAAGGTGTTTACACCGTAAAAGCATCCGTACAAGATTACAAAGACAGTAAAAGAATACTAAAAGCAGATTAATTTAATGGCAACATTTAAAGAACTTATTCAACAAGGGATACCTAAAGAATTACCGCCTAAAGTTTCTCGTGATAATTCGGTTAATCACGCACCTAAACGTAAAGACATCCTTACGGAAAAAGAAAAAGTTTTGGCTTTAAAAAATGCGTTGCGGTATTTCGACAAGAAATTTCATAAGGAATTAATCGAAGATTTTAAAGAAGAATTGGAACAGTACGGAAGAATCTACATGTACCGTTTTCGTCCTACTTACGAAATGTATGCACGCCCAATAGACGAGTATCCAGGGAAATCGGTTCAAGCTAAGGCTATTATGCTAATGATTCAAAATAATCTTGACCCCGCAGTCGCTCAACATCCTCATGAGTTAATCACTTACGGAGGAAATGGAGCGGTATTTCAAAATTGGGCTCAATATCTGCTGACAATGCAATACTTGTCTGAAATGACAGATGAACAAACATTGGCAATGTACAGCGGTCACCCAATGGGATTGTTTCCTTCGCATAAAGATGCTCCGCGAGTGGTCGTAACTAACGGTATGATGATTCCTAACTATTCTAAACAAGATGATTGGGAACGATTTAATGCTTTGGGTGTAACACAATACGGACAAATGACTGCCGGTTCCTATATGTACATAGGGCCCCAAGGCATTGTGCATGGTACAACAATTACCGTTCTTAATGCCTGTAGAAAAATAGACGACAAAGGAACTAAAGGAAAACTGTTTGTAACCTCAGGATTGGGAGGAATGAGTGGAGCTCAACCCAAAGCGGGAAATATTGCAGGTGTAGTTTCTGTAACAGCAGAAGTAAATATAAAAGCAACTAAAAAAAGACACGAACAAGGCTGGGTAGATGAAATCATCAGCGACTTAGATGAACTTTGTGCACGAGTTAAGAAAGCTACGGCAAATAAAGAAACAGTTTCTATTGCCTACGATGGTAATGTGGTTGATGTTTGGGAAAAATTTGACGAAGAAAACATTTACATTGATTTAGGCTCTGACCAAACATCATTGCATAATCCGTGGGCAGGAGGTTATTATCCTGTGGGGATTTCTTATGAGGAGTCAAACAGAATGATGGCAGAAAATCCAGAATTGTTTAAACAAAAGGTTCAAGAATCTTTGATTAGGCAAACTAACGCTATCAATAAACACACTGCCAAAGGAACTTATTTTTTCGATTATGGCAATGCTTTTTTGTTGGAAGCGTCTAGAGCGGGAGCTGATATTGTTAAGGAAGATGGTTCTTTTAAATATCCATCGTATGTACAAGACATTATGGGACCTATGTGCTTTGATTACGGTTTTGGCCCTTTTAGGTGGGTATGCACTTCTGGAAAAACTGAGGATTTAGATAAAACCGACCAAATAGCTTTGGAAATATTAGAAAAGATTGCAACAACAGCTCCTGAAGAAATTCAGCAACAAATGCGAGATAACATCCATTGGATTCGCGAAGCAAAAGCAAACAAATTGGTAGTAGGCTCGCAAGCCAGAATACTTTATGCCGATGCAGAAGGTAGAATCAAAATTGCAGAAGCCTTTAACAAAGCAGTTGCCAACGGAACATTATCTGCTCCTGTTGTGTTGGGACGTGACCATCATGATGTTAGCGGAACAGATTCTCCCTACCGAGAAACAAGTAATATTTATGATGGTTCTTCTTTTACAGCCGATATGGCGATTCAGAATGTAATAGGAGATTCGTTCAGAGGAGCGACATGGGTGAGTATCCATAATGGAGGAGGTGTAGGTTGGGGCGAAGTTATCAATGGTGGTTTTGGAATGGTATTGGACGGAACCGATGAAGCAAGTAAAAGATTGAAAGCAATGTTGTTTTGGGATGTAAACAACGGAATTTCGAGAAGAGGATGGGCAAGAAATGAAGAGGCGTTATTTGCTATAAAAAGAGAAATGGAACGTACTCCGAATTTGAAAGTTACCTTACCTCATTTTGTAGATGATGAGTTGTTAAAATAATAAATTATTGTTCTAATCAATACTAGATTGGTATTCTGTTCTACAAATAAAGTAAGATACCTTTTATTAAATTTTTAAAGAACACTAAATTCCATTTTCTTGGCATTTATATCAACTGAGTTAGAAATCTTAATCCCAAACATGAATGAAATAAACGGTATAAAACGTTTTTTAATTCCTTATATTAGGTTGTTAGCGGTAACTATGATGAGCATGACTAAATTGACAACTTTTCTTCTTTTAATTATTATTTCTACTGCCTACGGTCAAAATGAATCGTCGTGTGTCCCATTAATTTCTTTTGAAACCTCAATTGAAAATTCTGATTTATCTAAAATCGCAAACATTTTTAATGATGTCCAATTAATCGGAATTGGTGAGTGCACACATGGCACTAGCGAATTTACCACAATGAGATATCGGATTTTTAAATATCTAGTTGAAAATAGAGGGTTTAATACCATTTTTATAGAAGCAGACTATAGTGCGTGTCTTCGACTTAACAGATACATTAATGGTGCTGACGATGATGTCGATAAAGCAATATTAGAACTAATGTATTTTGCTTGGACAACAGAGGAATTGAAAGAGTTTGTAGAATGGATAAGGGATTTTAACCAAAATACAGGTAATAAAATTCAAATTGTAGGATGTGATATGCAGTCATTTTCTGATGATAAAATTGAGATTGATAGGATCCTAAAAACTAAAAACCATACTGATTCATTACCTGAATTCTTTCACACTCTTAAATATCCTTATCAAGATACATCTGAAATTAGACAAGCACTAAATAACTGGAATTCATTTTATGTGAATTATTTAAAAGGTGTAGAACCTAAAAATTCTCTTTTAATTAATGCCACGTTAAATCAATTCTTACAGCATAAGTTGAACCCCTCTAATCAATACAATTACAGAGATAGTTGTATGGCTTTAAATATATTAAATTATTTGAATCTCAACCCACATTCAAAGGGAATCTGGATGGCGCACAATAGCCATATTTCTAAAACCCAGTATGACTACCCTACAAGTTATTCGTTTAAAACATCTGGTCAGTTTCTCTCTGAAAAATTAAACGAAAAATATTTAAGTGTTGCTCAAACAACGAACAGCGGAAATTTCAACGCATGGAAATACATTAAGAAAAAACCTATCTTCAGTGTATGTGAAATTAAAAAAGCAAAAGGAAATTCCTTGGAAAAATATCTTTCTCAGTATAAAGCTAAACTACTTTTCTACGATTATTCGAAGATCCATGATGTTCACAAGATGAAATATACGGAAATAGGACACACTTATGGCAAAACTAATTCGAATTATAAGGTCAAACGATACAAGAAATTAAAAAAAGAGAAGTTTGATTATGTTATTTACTTTGAAACGACAAAACAAACAACAATATTAAATACCGCTAACACTATGTAAAAATGCATTAAAACGCATTTTACATTAACCGTTAAAACATCAACAATATAGTGCCGACTGACAACTTAATAATAAAAGACGGAGTATACAACGATATTAAAAAAGCGTTGGGACAATAGATAGATCTTTATTCAAAAGATTTAAAAAATGACTTAATGTTTCTAATATTTAAAAAAGATCGCGGAAACCATATAACACAAACAGACAAAAGACTAGAAAACGAGCCTTTTTTTATCTAGTAAACTATTTATACTATCCAGAAAACATTGAATATAAAATTGATATTGAAGGTTATATAACAGGGAAAGACAACAACCAATTAAAGGGTAAAGTCCTTATGGTTTATATTTCTCCGATGGACAAAGGATACGATAATGTATTTGTTACAACTTCTGAAAATGAAAACTTTAAGTTTGACTTTGTTGGTCAAATAACAAAACAAAAAGAAATACGGGCTTTCAGATATCCAAAAGATTTAGTTTTAGAAAATCCTAAATATTAAAGATTAGGCGAAAGGAGTTAGGGATAGAAACGGTATCCTTTTGCCCTCCCTCTTTTTGGAGGGCAAAAGATATAGTGGATAGCCCGACCTTTACGGCGTTAAAAAGTAGTGGAGTGCAACGAAACTGCTTTTTTATGCCGTAAAGGGAACACCCAAAAGATGATGCAACCTTTAGTAATAAAATAACGTCAATGAACTGACGAAACGATGAGCAACGAAGAATTAATTAAAAATTGTTTGAAGGGAAAGCCGAGTGCTCAAAAGAAGCTCTACGATTTGTATGCTCCAAAGTTAATGGCGGTATGCTATCGTTATGCGAACAATCACTCGGAGGCTCAAGATATGTTGCAAGATGGTTTTGTAAAGATTTTTGAAAAATTGGATAAGTATTCGGGATTAGGTTCTTTCGAAGGTTGGATGCGAAGAATTGTTGTAAATACGGCATTGGATAGCATTCGGAAAAATAAAAAAAGGTTGTTTCACAGCGATATTGACGAAGTGGAATTTCAATTGCCTAGAAATGATTTTATTGAAGAACGACTTTGTGCCGAAGATTTGATGAAAGTTTTGCACAGTATTCCCATTGGCTATCGTACGGTTTTCAATCTATATGCCATTGAGGGATATTCGCATAAAGAAATTGCGGAACAATTATCTATCAATGTAAGTACTTCAAAATCACAATATTCTCGAGCGAAAGCACTGCTTAGAGAAAAAATAACTCAACTAAAATTGAGGTAAACATGAAAGAACAATACAACATAGAAGAGGTTTTTAAGTCGCAATTGGAGGACTACGAAATGGAGGTTCCGCAACAAGCGTGGGCTAATATCTCAAAACAAATACAGTCACCTTCTCCCGCTTCTACGCTTTTGAAAACGATAGTAGCGAATAAGGTCGCTTCCATTATTGCAGTCGTGGGAATATTAGCTTTGACCGGTGTGTTATTGAACACTAATCAAGACAAAAAAGAGGTGGCTAAACCCGAGAAAAAAGCAACAAAACACTCGAAAAACAAGGAAGTTCAAAATGCCCCTGTTCGCACGGGTATAACAGAAAACAAAAAGACTGAAAACCCCGATGAAGTGAGTACAGTTATTGAACGTAAAAATCAGAAAAAGACAGAAAAATCAGACCCTGTACTTATAAAAGAAGAAATTAAGCCAAAAGAAGATGTCGTTTATATGCTCAGTGAAACACCTCAACAAACAGACGAAACACACCAAAATGAAATAACTGAAAACCCGTTTAAAACACTAAACAAACAAAGGACTAAAACAATTCCTCAATCGATTTCGACCGTTCAAATGGTAGAAGTACCTAAGGAGAAACTCATTGCTACGATTTCGGCAAGTCCAGTCGGCGGTTACGCTCCTCTAAATATAAGTTTTTCTCACCCATATCCCAATGCAAAAACCATTTGGAATTTCGACGACGGAACACTTAGCAGAGAACCCGAAACTCAGCACACATTCGAACATCCGGGCGAATATAACGTTCAGTTAATCATTCTTTCTCAAAACGGAGACTCTAGCATCGCCAGCAAGAAATTTGAAGTTCTTTCAACCAGTAAAATCGAAAATATCCCCAATATTTTCACGCCCAACAACGATGGTATAAACGACCAGTTTGTATTCAATTACGAAAATATTCAATCTATCGAATTGGTTATTTTTGACAAAACAGGAAACCAAATATTCACGACCACAAACATAGAAGAAGGTTGGGACGGAAACAATCAATTTGGCGAACCAGCCAAAGAAGACAATTACATTTACATCATTAACGCCAGAGGAAAAGACGGAAAAACCTTTGAAGAAAAAGGAGTGTTAAAACTAGCACGATAATTTGGGCGTTCCCCTGTTTTTCTACACAAACCGCTGTCGCGAAACATTTTTGTAGAAAAACAGGGTCGGGCTATCCGCTATATCTTTTGCCCTCCAAAAG
>JALWSJ010000039.1 GCA_026993705.1 Flavobacteriales bacterium | reverse complement strand
TTCTTTAAATATCATTAATTAATTTTAAAAGTATAAAAACCTATATTTAAGGTTAAGCGTGGGAAAGTCGGGAAATAATTATTTTTCGTTATCCAATTCAGCTTTCAATTCCATCGTAGTACGAATAGTAGCAAAAGCATCCGTAAATGCTTTATCGATAGTCATTTCTGTATAAATTTGAAAATCCCCCGCGTGGATAAATTGGTCGATGATAATATCAGAACTTGCTAGCGGTAGAGTTAACGAACGTCCTATACTTTCGGGAATGGTAGTCATTTCCCCAAGCTTAACCGCATTGTAAGCAGCATCAGGGTTGCTGGGATTAGGAAAAACAAAATTAGCAGGGGCGCTTACCCCTTTGTCGCATATATATACCGTTAAATTTCCCAACATCGAAAAATCACAACTTTCAACCGATGCCAATTCCATTACCACTTTAGTAGGGTTAATATTTCTAACTAATCCGGCGTAAGGATTCGGATTTTGCGTAGGAACAAAAGCCGTATAATCTATCTGTTGGCCAAAAGGAATACTCTGACATGCACCCCAACCGGAAAGGCTACTCCCTAAAATCGTGTTGGGAATTTGGATATAAATCGTTTCAGAAAGTTCAACGAGAGTTTCTTTATATTCTTTATTATTTCCATCTAATTTGGCTAATTTTTTATTCTTATTACATCCCGCAAATAGGAACAATAAAGAAACAGCAAACAAAGGGTAAATTATTTTTCTCATTATGTGTAATCGTTTTAGTAACGCTAAGATACAACTATTTCTGAAACAAGCAAATACTAACAAGCTTTAATTTTTTAGGGCGTTCCCCCAATTGACAAAAACAACATTTCGCTCAGGCGAAACGATGTTTTTGTCAATTGGGGTCGGGCTATCACTACTCGCTTTTTTTGCTTGTAAACAGCAAGCAAGCAAAAAAGAGCTCAAACATGCCGTTCTATCCCTAACGCAAGTGGAATGAGTGCACAGAAAGTGAATTTTAGTTTCTTTAGATGATGAAAAAATTCTTTGCATAGCCGAGCTATGGAAAGAATTTTTGAAGAGGTTATTAACAGTTTGTGTATAAAAGTGAAATTAGATTATTTTCTTTTCAATCTAGGCATTTTTAAGAAGCATAGCCGTAGCTATGGTTCGCAAAAATAACGACGAGTGAAATGAAAAGAACTAATTTTTAACTTATAAACAAGCTATTATTAACCTCTACTAAATATAAAGGAAGTAAAAGCACTTTATGGTGCTCATTATACTTGCGTTAGGGATAAGAGTCACTAATGCATGTCTAGGATATAAAGAACACGAAAACAAAATTCAGTTTGAACAGGTACTTAATAAAAAACTGTTTCACAAAGCTCCTTCATCTGCAAAACTGTAATATCCGTTATTGGTAACAATGAGGTGGTCGAGAACAGGAATATCCAATAGTTTACCTGATTCTACGATTTTTTTAGTGAGTTGTTTATCGGCAGAACTTGGTGTTAAATTACCGCTTGGGTGATTGTGAGCTACAATAATTGCAGAGGCTAATTTTTCAATAGCTGTTTTAAAGATGATTTTAACATCTGCCATCGTTCCACTTACGCCACCTCTTCCAATTAACTGTTTGTATTTTATTTTGTTGGCTTTAGACAGACAAATCATCCAAAATTCTTCGTGTTCCAAATCTTCAAAAACAGGTAAAATATTTCGGTAAACATCTCTGCTAGATTTTATGGTGGGAGCAACTTCTATGGTTTCGGCTTTTCTTCTTCTTCCTAACTCTAAAGCTGCTACAATGGTAATAGCTTTTGCTTCTCCAATACCTTTGAATTTGGTCAAGTCTTCGATGCTTAGTTTTCCTAAGTCATTGAGCTGATTGTTTACACTGTTTAATATTCTTTTAGATAACTCAACGGCTGTTTCTTCGCGGTTTCCTGAACCAATAAGTATGGCTATTAACTCGGAGTTGGTTAACGACTGTCTGCCGTTTGCCATTAGTTTTTCGCGGGGTCTGTCGGAGATATTCCAATCGGTGATGGAAATTTTTTGTTGGGGCATATTTCTACATTAGTTTGTATGAACAAATATAAAGGGAACATTATTAATATCAAAATGAGGGGGTTGTGGTTTTTTTTGAAATAAAATACATTCATCGTATAAGAACTACAAATTCCACTTTCTTGCACTTATTGCATTCCGCGTTAGGGATCATTAAGCGACTGTGAAAAA
>JALWSJ010000038.1 GCA_026993705.1 Flavobacteriales bacterium | reverse complement strand
CTGTTTTTTCACAGTCACTTAATAATCCCTAACGCCAGACTGTCTAAAAACCTAATTTACAGTAAAATTTATATCTGATTATCAATGTGTTATAATTCTTATTTTCAAATTTCTTAGGGTTTTTAGACAGTCTGACGCAATTGAGATAAGTGCAAGAAAGTGGAATTTGTAGTTCTCAGATGATGCATGTTTTTATACTATTCAGCCTCCTTTTTTCTTCACGCCGTAACCTTCGTTTTTTAGTAAGTCAAAAACCTTATCTTTATGTTCTCCTTGAATAATAATTTCTCCGTTTTTTGCACTACCTCCTACTCCACACTTTGTTTTCAGGATTTTACCTAAATCTTTCAAATCATCATCCGTACCAATAAATCCTTCAACCAAAGTAACCGCCTTGCCTTTACGTTGTTTTCTATCTATGGAAACATACAACTTTTGTTCGGAATTAGGCAGTGTTTCTTCCTCCTGTTCATCATCATAATCGTAATCAAAATTTTGATTGGTTGAATAGATAATGTTTATTTTCTTTTTTTTCGCCATATTATAAAGTTTTAGTTTAATTCGATTAATCTAATTCGATTATCGGCAGTAGAATCAACAAGATTTTTTAGTTGAAGTTCTAAGCGTAAGGTTTCTTTCAGTTTATCTGTGTATTCAATATTCTTAATGGAGTCCGTTAGTTCTTTATCCCATTTAACGGCAAACAAATATACCGTATCAATATTACCGGAAAAACGTGTCAATAAAGCATCTTCTCCATAGATGAGCTCTTGTAAATTAGGAAAACTCATTTTTAAACGACGTTCTAATTCCAAAAAGTTAAGTTTAGGATTTTGCAAACGAATCAACTCTCTTTTAAGATAATCACGTTCTTCTTCAATGGAGTTTAGTGCCGATAATTTAGATTCATACATCGTTTGCAAACGAATAGAGTTTGTATCGATATAGGTATGCGGATATTCTTGTTGTTTAATATTTACGTCAACGTCTTTTAAATTGTAATCATTTTTCAATGATTTCCAGAAATTAATTTCTTTATCATTCAAATAAGGACCTTGCACCCAAAGTGTAACCTCAGGACTTCCGTCGTTGTAATTTATTTTAGGGCTAATATTGACATCGCTGTTATGTTTTTCCAAGAACGCAATATAATCTTTGGTTTCTCTATAAAAAATAGATTCATTGATAATCCTTATAAACCCTATGATGCTGGGAATAATAATCAATAACAGAAAAATAGAAATCGTCCATTTTACTTTCTTTTCTCGTTCCTTATTCAACATCTGTACCATAGGAAAACCTAACATCCATACAGTAACAATAGTTGAAAGCCCAATAAAAACAGAATTTAAAGTAAACAAGTAAAAAGCACCGAAAAAGAAATCCCAATTATGAGTAGCCAAACCAAAACCTGCCGTACATAATGGAGGCATCAAAGCTGTAGCGATTGCAACCCCCGGAATAACGGTCAAGGCTGCACTTCTATTCGTGGATACCGCTGCAATAATACCTGCCAACCCACCAAAAAAGGCAACTAGAACATCTAAAACTTGTGGTTGAGTTCTAGCGACCAATTCAGGTGTAATTTCTTTGAGAGGTGTCAACCAAAAGTAAGCCCATGAAGCTATTAAACTTACGGCAACCATTACTCCAAAATTGACCAACGAAGCTATTAATGTTTTCATATCATTGGTAGCCAAAGCCAAACCAAAACCTCTAATAGGTCCCATCAAAGGTGAAATAAGCATGGCTCCAATAATTACAGCCACCGAGTTTGCATTCAATCCAATTGAAGCAACAATAATAGAACAAACCAAAATCCAAACCGAAGATCCCGAAAAGTCGATTCCCTTTTTAATCTTATGCACAGCCATTTGCACGTTTACCTCTTCTTTAATGGAGGTAACACTGTGTAAAAACTGCTTTAAATCCTCGATAAACTCTGTAAAGAAATTCCCATCAAATAAAGGTTCTTTATTTTCTTCTTGTGCTTCTTCTTTATCTTTTAATTCTGCCATCGTTTATTTTGCCAAATTTTATTCCTCCTCAATACTTGAATACCGGCTTGTTTTATTCAACCATCTAGGTAAGACGATTGATCCTATAAATAAATAAGGGTAATAACTTAATAATCTCCACAACACAGCAAAAACAACTGCTGTTCCCAAAGGAATGAACTCTCCTAAAAAAACCGTAAACGTATATTCTGCGACACCACTTCCACCGGGCGTAGGACTGATTAACATTAATATCCACATTCCCAATTCTCTGGCATATAATTTAAAATGATCTGCTAATTGAAGCTCTACAAAACCTTGTATGATGAAATTAATTACCATAAAACGTCCCGTCCATGCAATTGCAGTGGCTATAAAAGGTTTATACCAATATGAAAATGGTTTACCTTGTAAAGCTTGAGATGCTATTTCTATTTCGTTTCCTGTTTTTTCAGCTTTATGCTTGAATCTTCTAAGAATAGGTAAGGAAAATACAACCAACAAACTTTTTTTTACTACTTGAGGTCTGACTATTAATCCTGTAAACAGAAAAAGAAAGAAGAACAATACAATACCGTAAGCCAACCAAAATAAGCCTTCAACGCCAAAATGTATCCCCAATATTTCCTTCCCTTCCAATGGAGGAAAAAAGGTGGACTGCCCCACCAATACATAAACAGTAGGAATGGCTAATAAAAAAAACAAATTATCAAACATTGTGGTTATCATAACCAAAGCAGTAGCTTTTCCTAAAGCAATTTTTTCTCTATTTAAAATAAACATTGCTAAAGCTGCTCCTCCGACAACCCCGGGGGTTAACGAAGAGGCAAACTCCCAAACCATAACCACATTAAAAGATTGTCTCCATGATAATTCTTTATCAGCTAAAGCTCTTATTCTGTACATATACATTACATCTCGAAGTAACATCATACTCCAAGCTAAAACAATCCACAATATGGTATAAGTAGTCCAGTGTATGTCTTTTAGAATTTCCTTATAGGTAATGCGAACATAATCTCCATTTGGAGAAGGTACAAATTCATTTTGTTGTTTTAAATCTATAACTCCGTTGCCATTTGCATCAACCCATTGGTACGTCTGAGCGGTCCCCACTGTTGCTGCTGAAATAGGTTCAAAACGTACATCACTTAAATTATAGTAAAGTAATAAGGCTGAAACCGTCAATCCAAAAAGAATCGGAATGATTATTTTTTTGTTGCTAAACTGCTTTGTTATTTCTTTCTCGTCAAGTGCCATTCGTTATTTATGTGTCTTAAAAGTAAATCTATTTTGTAAAATGTAGCTATAAACAACAGAAACGGCAGTCGTCGTAATTTTTGCAATTGTAGGGTAAAAATTGAGTACCTCTATAAAAAATTTCATCAGTACATAATTCAGCAAAAAAGCCCCCATAACTACCAAAAAATACCTTGATAATTGCGTTCTCCCTCTTAGAGTAGATTCATGGAAGGTTATATGTCTATTCAACCAAAATCCTGTAAAAAAGGTAATAGGGAAAATGATTAAAAACGCTGCAATTGGAGAACTAATCGTAAAAATAAAAAGATGAATATCTTGTTTATGTAACACAAAATGAAAGACAAGGTAATACAGTATAATATCCAATACTAAATTTCCTCCGCCACAAGCCGCATAACGAAACGTTTTGGGAGGCATGAATGGTTTAAACAACGGATAAAAAGTATCCAATATTGTATTGATCAACTTTTTCATTGACGACTAATCTATTGAATTATACAGCTCCTCTACTCTATTTTTAACAAATTCGGCAAATTCTTCTACGGTTTTGTCTTCAAAATCCTTTGCATACACTATATCCCCATATTTTACTACAATTTTCCCCGGTCTTAATTTCAAACCTGTTGGCGGGTTTACTTTATACGTTCCTTTGATAGCTACCGGTACAATGTCCACCTTTCCTTCCTTAGCTAAAATAAAAGCTCCCCGTTTAAATAAATGGATTTTACCGTCTTTAGAACGCGTTCCTTCCGGAAAAACAACAACATCTCTCCCGTTACGAATCAATTCACCTGCTTTTATCAAACTTTCTTTCGCTTTTTTCTTGTTTTTCCGGTCAATATAAATCATTCCCATTGCAGCCGTGTATTGCCCTAAAAATGGTACTTTTTTTAATTCTTCCTTGGCTATAAAATGAAGATGACGTGGCGTTTGATTAATAATAGCTACAATATCATAATTAGACTGATGATTGGAAGCAAAAATAACAGAATCGTTTATTTTTTCAAGTTTTTCTCTCCCCTCAGATTGAATGCGGGCACCAGCTATTGCCAACAATACGGGCGACCATAGTTTTTCTACAATAAAAAAAGCTGCATTACGCTGTTTAAACAACAGCATCAAAAAAACAAGAAGGATAAGAAATACTGTCCATAAGGCTATCATTATAAACTGTACTGTATTTAGTATAAACCACATAGATTAATTGTCTTTTTACATTGAAGTTATACCATTTAAATTAAACATCAAATCGGTAGTATTCAAAAGTTAAAGCAAAAAACAAATATAGAAGAAAAAGAGAATAGTACTCCTCAGCTTTTAGCTAATACAATAAATTGTTGAAAACAAAATATAGAACCTGCGGATTTAAGGCTTAACAATAATCTTTTGTATAACGAAAGACTGTTCAGTCTGAACTTTCACAAAATAAACTCCTGAAATAATTTGAATCAAATCAATCGTTGCGTTTTTTGAATTGACAAATTGTAAACTCTTTACTTTTTGTCGGGCTATGTTAAAGACTTCGATTGTTTTTATAGGTTCTTTTGCATTTATTCTAATAAAATCATGGCAGGATTCGGATAAATATGAAATTCACTTGTTTGATTCGATTGTATGGACGAAGTATTGGCTAATTTACCAACAAAGCTATAAGAAACAGAAGGGGTTGTGTTGGGACCTGTACCAAAATCTGATTTAAAACAAATTAAATCACCATTAGGTGATGCGACAGCCATAGCTGCTTGGTTATAACTTGTAGCACTACTAAAATGATGACCAAAATGTTCTACTTCTCCTGAATTATCTAATTTCACGGCCACCATTTGTCCCGATTGAGCAGGCATACTGTGCGTAATATACGCCCAACCCGGTCGATTAATATTTCTACAAGAAACATGACCGGCAACTCCAAAATCCGGATTTGTAGATAAGACAATATTCGATTCTGTACCATCTAACTTATGCATATATAAAGTTCCTCCCCCATACATTCCGTAAAACTGTACCAAAACTTCACTTCCGTCAGTTGCATATCCTAAATCTCCGTGGTTACCGTATTTAATTATTCGGTTTTGAAATTGCATATCCACAGTGTTATACACTTCCACTCCGTAGTGAGAATTACCATTTTCAATATAAGGGTTACTATCTGATGTTGTATTATGATTCCACATAATAACTACATAATTACCGGATTGTGAAACCGACACCCAATCAACCAAATCAGGAAACCCTAAACCACCACTTCCCCAAGCTCCGGGAAAAGTTCTAACCGTTACAGTTTGTAATGTTTGTAAATCATAAACAATCACATCTAAATCTCCGTTTGTTTTCTTCCCAACCAAGGCAACATAATGATCATTTTTATCAAAATTTCCTTCTCCCGGTCCCATTTGAACGTATTCATATCCGGAAAGGGAGGCTACTGTTTGAGTTATATTCGTTGAGACTGTATATTTCTTAATATCTCCGTTTTCTTGAAAACTCCAAATCAAATCCGGATCTACATTTGACCAATAGCTTGGATAAATATCTCCGGACAAACTTTGAACCTCTTGATAAGTTGTTCCATCTAAAATACTCCATGTCAATAGCTTAAACAAAGTTTGATCAACATTCCAAACTTGTATTTTGGGATATTCATGCGTAGGATACCAAACTTGAGGATCACCGTTATTATCGGTATAAGGATAAGCATCTGTAATTCGTTTAATATCTATAGGTTGCGGAACAGAATGATCAATCACATTTCCTAAGTAACTTGGTAAGGCAACATTTGATGGTGTTGGGATGCTTTGATATGGCATACCATTGGGAAACTGTGCCCAAACCGATGACAATAGACTACTAACGAAGAAAAAAGACAATAATGATTTCATACTAATTTATAATTTTAATCTACCTAAGGGATGAAACTATGGCTTTATGTTAAATGATTTTATAAAGTTAGTAAAAAACCACTCATCAATCAATAGAAAAAGACCAATGTAAATAAAGTTAAGAACAACAAAACATACTTTAGTTACCTTCTTTTTGAATAAAGGCTACTAAATCTTCCATTTGTTTTCTACTTAGACGTTCTAACGTGTAATTAGGCATATACGGACGATACCCCGGTAATGCATACGTCCCTTTTCGGACAATTGTATAGACCGACTTATGCGAATCTTTGTCCAGGTGTGATTTTAAGAATTTTAAATCCAACGTATTATCACTCAAAATAAAATTAGTTACTCTGCCTTCTGCATGACACTGTAAACAGCTCCTTTTATAAATTATCTTGCCTTTTGCAGCATCTCCGTTTTTCCCCATCTCCCGTTTATCAACAGGTATCGGATCTACAAATGTTGCCGGTGAATAATTCAAATAATGTTTTTTTAATTGTGTTAATATTTCTTTCTTCTCTTTAGAGGTTTGTGCTGTATTTATCTGTTGTAATTCCCGACTTGTCAATTCCAAATCTTTCAATTTGTATTCAAGACTATAAAAATAAGCCATTACAGCATCTAGTTCCCACGCTTCTAAAGCTCTTCCTTGTGAACACTCTACACTACACAAATGTACGGCGTTTACCAAAGTATCGTGTGCAGGAACTACTAAAGCACCATATTTTTTTACATAATCGTCATTATACCAATGTTCTCTATTCACCATTCCATAAAAGGTTGTCCCCGGAAGAAATGGAATATCGTGTTTTACTGCGTAATCTAACCGAGTATCGGGATTGCTTTGTGTTAAATCAGGATCTTCACGAAAAATGTTATGACAATCTGTACAAACAAAATATTTAGATTGTCTTTTACTTAATTTTCCATTTGGAGCAATAGTTCTTCCTTTCGTTACAATTTCAAAACCTTGTCTTATGAGAACAGTATCATTGGTTTTGTATTTATAGTGCAAAGATGTTTTGTCTCCCAACTTAATTAAGACTTCAGTCAATGAGGTTTCGGAGGTTACTTTATTATTAAGCAAATAAAAAGATGATAAAACAAAAGATAGTGTAATGATTATTAATTTCATTGTATTGATTATTGCCTTAAATCTGCAAGTGTGCTTCTATTCCAAAGCCAAACTCCACATCATTATTGGCAATGCTCGTTTTTCGATACTCACCGTAGCTATGGCTACGCTTGCGTGTCTCAAAACTGTGCTTGACCAATACTAATGCGTATTTTGACTTTTCATAACGAAATCACTTGCGGATTTAAGGGATTATGAAAATGATAAAACTTTGAACAGGTTAACCATATATGTAATACCATTTAAACATTGAAATGATCTGATATAAGGAGACTATTCTTTGTAAAGTTATAATTTTAGTTTAAAATAAGAACCATTTCCAAAATATTTTTCACAAACCTTAAATTCACTTTCTTAGCACTCATTCCAAATGCGTTAGGGATAGAACGGCGTGTTTGAGCTCTTTTTTGCTTGCTTGCTGTTTGCAAGCAAAAAAAGCGAGTAGTGATAGCCCGACCCCGATTTACTAAAACATCGTTTCGCCTGAGCGAAATGTTGTTTTAGTAAATTGGGGGAACGCCCAAATCTTTATACTTCTTCATTAAATATTTCCATAGCTAAGGCTATGCAAAGAAAATATTCATTGTCTAAGAAAACTAAAACTCACTTTCTTTCGTCTCCTTTCAATTTTCAAATGGTATCATTCAAATATTTATCTATTTTTGCTCGTTAAAGATGCAACACCTTAAATACGCAACTAATACTATATCATCCTTATGAAAATTTTATTTCTATTGGCCTTTGTGCTTTCTCTACTCTGTTTTAGGGCTCAAGATGAATTTACTATTAGCGGAACGGTTAAAGATGCTGGCACAGGAGAAGGATTGATTGGTGCAAGTATCAAAATTGCTGACCAACCTAGAGGTTCTATTACAAATATGTATGGATTTTACTCGCTTACGCTTCCGAAGGGTACATATACGTTAGTCTATTCATACTTGGGGTATAAATCGGTGTCGAAAGAGATTGATTTGGATAAAAACATTCGGTTGGATGTGGAATTGGAAGAAGATGTCGCTACTTTTGATGAGGTGATAATTGAGGGTAAGGCTTCGAACGATAATGTGGAAAGTATGGATATGAGTAAGGAGGAATTGAATATTACTCAAATTAAAAAAATTCCTGCTCTTATGGGGGAAGTGGATGTGATTAAGGCTATACAACTGTTGCCCGGTGTTCAAACCATTGGCGAGGGTGGTTCAGGATTTTTTGTGAGAGGTGGTGCTGCTGACCAAAATTTGATTTTATTGGATGAAGCTAACGTTTATAATGCTTCGCATTTGATGGGATTTTTCTCTGTTTTTAATCCTGATGCTGTAAAAAACGTAGAATTGTATAAAGGTGGTATTCCTGCACAATATGGAGGTCGATTGGCTTCTGTTTTAGATATTAGAATGAAGGATGGGAATATGAAACGTTTGTCGGGTGAAGGAGGAATTGGTTCTATTTCCAGTCGGTTGACATTGAGTGCTCCCATCAAGAAGAACAAAGGTTCTTTTATGATTGCGGGAAGAAGAACATATGCCGATATGTTTCTTAAACTTTCTAAAAAGGAAGAACTTAAAGGAAATCGATTATACTTTTATGATGCAAATATTAAAGCAAATTATAATTTTAACGATAACAACAGGGTTTTTCTTTCCGGGTATTTCGGTAGAGATGTTTTGGC
>JALWSJ010000037.1 GCA_026993705.1 Flavobacteriales bacterium | reverse complement strand
ATTTAACCAGTAATGTTGGAACATTACAATGGTGAATAACATAATGTGTAACTGAACCCATAAGAATATTAGCCAATTCACTTTCGTTATTTGGTGAAATAGCTATCATATCAACATTTAATTTTTCAGATTCTTCACAAATTGTTTCTCCTGGAATACCTTTTATTACATAAGAGTTTTCAACCAAAATACCGTTATCTTCAAATTTCTTAACAAATTCTTCGAGAGTTTTTTCCGCAACTTTTCTCGCTGTTTGCTCAATTTTTTCCTGTATCTCTTCAAGAAGTCCGTGCCCTTCTATATTTGAGACATCATAAACAGTAAGTAGATTAACTACAGGTTTAAATGCTTCTTTCATTTTTATAATGTAATTTACTGTCCTTACTGAGCCTATTCTTTCATCAACAGGTATTAAAAATCTTATATTCATCTATAACACTCCTTCGCCGTAAAATAGTTTTGGTAAAAATAGAACAAGTTGTGGCCAATATGTAAGAAATGCTAGAATAATAAGTTGAATTAGTATGAAAGGGGCCACTGATTTAGTTACATATATAATATCCCTCTTTGTCATAGCTCCCGTTATAAATAAACTCACCCCAAGCGGTGGAGTACAATATCCTATACCAAGGTTAATTGTCATAAGCAAACCGAAATGTAGCGAACTAATGTTAAATTGGTCAAGCATTGGTAAGAAAATAGGTGTAAGGATAAGAGTAGCTGAGATAATATCCATAAAAGTTCCAACAATAAGCAATAAAATGTTAACTGCAAGTAAAAATACCCATTTGGAATGGATATGCTCTACAACTGCTTCCGTAACAATAGCAGGAATCTGCTCAAGAGTTAAATATTTGCCGAAACATGTTGCTCCAGCAACAATTATTAAAAGAGTTGCCGAGGTAACAGCTGATGATACAGTTACTTTGTACATTTCTTTAAATCCCATACTTCTGTGTATAAACATCTCTACAATAAAAGCATATACGGAAGCAACAACAGCGGCTTCATTGGCAGTAAACATCCCTGAAAAAATACCACCGAAAATTAAAACAGGAAGCATTAAAGACCAGAATCCGTCTTTAAGAGCAGCGATAACTTCTTTACCTGAAGGTCTGTCAATAAGTTTGAAATTTTTCTTTTTAGCCACAATATATGAGTAAGCGCAAAAAGTAATCATAATAAGTATACCTGGAACAAAACCTGTCATAAAAAGTGCTTCAAGGGAATCATTTGTAATCATTGAGTATAGAATCATTGAAATGCTCGGAGGTATAACAATACCGAGAATGGGTGACGTCGTCATAACACCGATTGTATATTTTTCATCATAACCGTTTTCAAGAAGTGCAGGTATCATAAAACCACCAATGGCGACAACAGTTGCAACGGTAGAACCGGAAATAGCACCAAATAATCCGCAGGCAAGAACTCCTGCCATACCGAGTCCGCCTGGCAACCAACCTACAAGTGCATTGGCAACGCGAATTAATTTATCTACAATTGACCCGGAGGTCATTATATTTCCACATAAAATAAAAAATAGAACAACAACAAGAGCAAATTTATCCATACTTCTGAACAATGCCTGAGCAAGCATCATAACCGGGTAATCGGTAAAAAATACAAAACCGATTAATGCAGTAAAAAATAAGGACATGAAAACGGGAATTGTTGTAAACATCAATCCCAGTAAAATTAAACCTATTGTAATATATGTCGATGTTGAACCTTCCATAATAAAATACTCCTAAATCAATTATTTATTTTCAAATATTTTTTTCTTGGTAATATCTTCATAAAAGACCTGTAATACCCTTATAAGCATAAGTATCCCCATTGTAGGCAGGATAAGATAGAGGAGGTAAATAGGTATCTGCAGAATAATGGTATATTGATGAGTATTATACTGCTGTATAACCATTTGCCAGCCATATTTGATAATAACTAAAGAAAAAATCAAAGTTCCAAGATTGGAAATGAATTCACAGGCTGTTTTTAACTTTGGGACAACCTGAATTAAAGCATCTATTTTTAACATGGCTCTGTTTTTAACCGCAACACTGCAACCTATAAATGTAGTATAAATGATAACTTCCCTGACTATTTCCTGTGACCAGGGAATGGTATAACTTATAGTGTATCTTAGAACAACAGCTATAAAAAGGACAATAAGTCCAAGCATTGTTGTGATGAATAATGTCCATTCTTCGAAAAATGATAAAA
>JALWSJ010000036.1 GCA_026993705.1 Flavobacteriales bacterium | reverse complement strand
TGCCTTTAGTAGAGACGATACCCTTTACTTCGCCATCGATTCGGATGTTGCTCTCAGAAGTAATAGTCCCTTCAATTCGAGTTCCTTCAACAATTCTATTCAGTTTATCAGGGGAGTTCAAATTCATGGATTTTTTTTTATTGTTGGTGTTTCCTTTAAACATAATCACGGTTTATTTATGCAAATATACGCAATTTTAAATAAATGAGTTTTTGGGCGTTCCCATTACGGCATAAAAAAGTAGTTTCGTTGCACTACACTACTTTTTAACGCCGTAATGGTCGGGTTATCCGTTGTATCTTTTGCCTGCCATAAAGGCAATCAGGCAAAAGGATGCCACTTCTATCCCTAACGCGAAGAAAATGAGCGAGAAGAAAAAGGAATTTATTTTTCTTATACGATGAAGAATTCTTTTGCATAGCACTAGCTTTAAAAAATAATTTTGAAGAAGTATAAGGAGAATAAAACCATTTTATACCGTTCATTTTCTTTGTGTTAGGGATTCCAACTAACGTTATAATACAATATTGAAAATCAATGGATTATGAAATTACCTAAATTTTTATGTTAGCTCAAAAACTCAATTGTTTTTTTTTACAGTCGCTTAATAATCCCTAACGCAAGTGGAATGAGTGCTAAGAAAGCGGATTTTTGGGTTTCTTAAAAAAAAGGCAACCCTTGTAAATTTTTTCGTTAGAAAGGTACAGTCATCAAAAAAACGAAGCACATGAGAGCTATATTATTCATACTAGGAGTATTGTTAAGTGTCTTGCTAAACAACATTGTCGCACAGTATTCCGTAAAGCCCTTTCAACGAAAAGTATTCATAGAAAATAAAGGGCAGTTTTCAAGGGAGCTACCAAAAGAATATCAAGATTTTGAGTACTGTATCGATAATGGGACACAAATTCTGTTTAAAAACAATGAGTTAATCTATCACTTTGTTCAAACACATGAAAAAGAATGGATGGAAGAAGAAAAAAGAGAAAAGGAAGAAGGTATAACTAAAACGGAAGAAGAGGAAGAACGCGAATATGAAAAGTTCAAACCAACCCACCAATACATTAAAATGCAATGGTTAGAAGCAAACCCAAGTGCTAAAATTGAAGTTCGAGAATCAGATGGAGTTAAATACGGATACATAAGAGATGTTGAAGGTAAAGGAAATCCAAAAGATATTGCTTGCAAAGGCTACAAAAGACTAATCATACATGATTTATACGAAGGAGTTGATGCCGAGTATTTTTTTACAGAAAAAGAAGGTGAAATAAAATATAACTTGTATGTAAATGAAACAGCCGATGTTTCTAAAATTAAATTTAAATATGATGGAGAAGTAAATGTTAGGGAAGGTAATATTTACATCTCAACACTAAAAGGAGAGATGATTGAGTACGCTCCTTTAACCTATAAATCCTTTGAAAAAGAGCGAATCCCTTCATCGTTTCAAGTGGATGAAAATAATGAAGTTAATTTTGTACTCAATAATCAAGTTACGCAAAACATTACAATTGACCCTCTCATTGCTGTACCGGGGTTAGGAGGACAAGCCCCTGTAGATAATGGAGTTGACCAATTAGGGAATCATTATGTATCGAGCAAACAGTTTATACTTGAAAAATATACACCAAGTGGAAATTTAGTTTTTTCTACAAATGTTTTAAATGCAAACTATTACGGAGATATGTTAACAAGTTCAACAGGTCAATGTTTTTTTAATACGGTTGGTTTTCATCCGCGAGGAGATGCAACATCAGTAGATGCAAATGGTAATTTTATTTGGGATAGCTTTGGTATCACAGAGTGTTGGCGTTTTGTTTTAAATGAGTGCTATGGGCAAGTTTATTCTTTAACAGGATATAGACATACAGCTACCGGTTTTGCAACAATTGACGCTAGTACAGGTGCATTGTCTAATTATTCTCAGTCAGGGAACTGTTGTTATGATCCGCATTGTGGTGTAGTGGATAATAATGGAGATGTATATACGGTTGCGTCAGATCCTTCAACGATTCATCATTGGAGTCCAACAAATGTTTTATTATCCTCTATGTCTTCGCCTATTCCTTTTGGGTACGGGACAGGTTATGCCGGACTACAAGGATACAACGGAATGGCTTTTTTAGGTGATTTTTTATATTTACACAATGGAGCAACCATAGCAAAGGTCAATAAATTAACTGGAGCTCTAGTAGGTCAAAGAGCTGTTCCAAACGGAGCTAAATCAGGTTGTGGTGGAATATATATCACTTCCTGCGGGTATTTACTAATTGGTTCTACCAGTGGTGTCTATATGTTTGATAGTAACTTAAATCAACTCGATTTTAGAGCGACAAATGGAGCGGTGTACGATTTACAATTTAATGATTTTAATCAAAATTTTGCGGTTTGTGGACCGGGACATGTTACAGAAGTTGACTTTAATATTCCCCCTTGTGTTTTTGAAACTCATCCTGTAATTGTCCCGTCTTGTAATGGTACGGCAACAGGAAGTATTGAGTTAAATTTATCTGGAGGTGTACCACCATATACTTATACCTGGTCGGGAAATGGTCTTACAGGAAATACAGATAAAGTAACAGGGCTTTTACCCGGTACATATGTTTGCGACTATGCTGACAGCAGATGTCCTACACCAACACAAGGTTCAGTTACCGTTACAGTTGGTGTTCAGACTGTAGTAGCCGAATTTACAAGTGAAGAAGTATGTTTAGGGGAGTCAACTGTTTTTCAAAATAATAGTACAACATCAGTCGGAAGTATAAATACTATCGCGTGGGATTTTGGTGATAATTCAACATCAAATCTAACCAACCCTACTCATCAATATGCTTCAGATGGCAGTTTCCTTGTTCAGTTAATCGTAACAGCTACTAACAATTGTAGTAAATCGATAACTCATAATGCCGTGGTTAGTCCTTTGCCTGTTGCATCATTTACAAATCCTCGAGAATGCAACAACGAAGCAGTTGATTTTACATCAACTTCAACGGTGTCTTCCGGAAGTATAACCAATTGGGATTGGAATTTTGGTGATGGAGATAATTCGACCTCAGAAAACCCTTCGCATCAATTCCCTATGGACGTGTTTCCTTTTTTACACACATACGATGTAAACCTAAAGGTTACAACAAATAAAGGATGTATTGACGATGTAACAGTATCATATACTCCTTATCCAATGCCTAAATCCGAATTTTCATTTGAAAACGCTTGTGTTAATACGCCGGTACAATTTACAAATCTTTCTAATGTAGTGGCACCGGATAATTTAATGCCTGCTATTTTTAATTTCGGAGATGGTTCAGGATTGGTGAATGCGGATACACCTATTCATTCCTTTTCAGTGGCGGGAGATTATTCTGTTTCAATGATTTCTACAACAAATAATGGATGTATTACAGATACATCTATCACGATAACCATTTATCCCGAACCCGTGGCAAACTTTACCTCAACCATAATCTGCGAAAATGAACCACCAACAGAATTTTCTAATCAATCGACTATTTCATCAGGAACAATACAAGAGTATAATTGGAATTTCGGAACAGCTACTTCTGCTATGGTAAATCCGTCGCACGACTTTGCCGGTGCAGGTACTTATCAAGTATCTTTAACGGTAGTGTCGGATTATAATTGTGAAAATACGGTAACCAATCCGGTTGTGGTTAAACCGGCTCCTGTATCTAAATTTATTGTTGATGACCCTGAGGGCTGTGCGACCCATTGTGTCGAATTTACAAATGTTTCTATGTCAAATTCAAATACGATAATTTCAAATGTTTGGAACTTTGGAAACGGCACTTCTGTTCTAGATGTTTCTCCTACGGAATGTTTTACAAATGCCAGCCATGTGGATGACAGTAGCTTTAATGTAGAATTGATAACCGAAAATGATTTAGGTTGCTACGATACCTTATTCTTGGAAGACTATATTACCGTATTTCATAATCCCGTAGCTAAATTTACTCCTTCTGCTTTAGAAGAGAACATGTATGAAGCAGAATTTGAAATGACGAATAACTCAATAGGGGCAGATGGTTATGTTTGGAATTTTGGAGATGAATCGGAAAGTGATTTATTTGAACCTGTACATATTTATGCAGATACGGGAGTTTATCAAATTACCCTTGTTTCTTATACAAATAATAATTGTTACGATACAACCTATCAGTCTATTACAGTTGTGCCGGTAATAAGTATATATATACCGAATGCATTTACCCCGAATGGAGATGGAAACAATGATGTATTCAAATTCGAAGGATATGGAATAGTAAAAGAAGGTTTTGAATTTTATATTTTCGACCGTTGGGGAACCCAATTATTCTTTACCGATGTAATTGACAGAGGTTGGGATGGTACTTATAAAGGCAAAGAAGCACAACAAGATACTTATGTCTATAAGCTAATTTGTAAAGATTATTTTGGCGAAGAACACGAGGAAAGAGGACACGTTAATTTATTAAGATAGCTATGAAAAAAATTATAACCATACTAATAGGATTAGCTATTAGCGTGACGCTAAAAGCACAATGCACACCGGCGACTGCGACCGTAGAAACAATAGAGCCGGGGTGCGACGGTAATTCAGGACAATTAATCGTACATGCTACCGGAGGAACAGGTCCTTACCAATACGGGATGGGTGGTTGGTCAACTCAATCAGACAGTGTCTTTTCAGGACTTTCAGCCGGTACATATAATATTAGAATTGTTACAGCAGACAACTGTGAAACTTGGGTAAATGGGGTTGTGCTGAATTATGCTCCTATGGATTTTGCCAGTTCGGTTGTTAACCAAACTTGTTGGGATTACGTTCACGGACAGGTTAATATTATCCCCTCAAACGGATTAGCTCCCTACGAATATAGTAACGATGGAGGAGCAACTTATACAAGTAACTCAATCTATCAAAATTTAGACGTTGGTACATACAATTTTAAAGTAAGGGATGCCAATGGGTGTGTCAAAGATGTTAGTTTTACAATCACAAAATCTCATATAGGACCCAGTGTTACAACAACCCCTGTTCAATGCTCCGGAATTTTGGGTACAGCGAATGTAGTCTTTACCGGAACTGATAATTATACATTTTCCATTGACTATAATGCAAGTGTTCAAAACGGGAGTGGATTTTACAATTACACACAATTACAGAGCGGTAACTATTTATTACAATGCACCGATATAAACGGCTGTAATGAATCCGTTTCATTTACTATAGGAGATGAAAACATACAATCTTCAGTAACCAATATAGTACAAGAAACCTGTAACGAAAGCAATGCAAGTTTTGTTATTTCCACAAGCAATGGAGTAGGTCCTTATCAATACAGTATAGATGGTGGTTTATCTTTTGTCAATACTGATACATTTACAGGAATGGATGAAGGAGAATATCCTACCAAAGTCATAGATAGCAGAGGTTGTGAATCGGCTGACACGGTGGTAATCACCAATACCGGTGGTGTGGTAGCAGAGATTAATGCAGATACATCTATTTGTAATGGAGATGAGGCTTATTTGTATGTAAATGCAACCGGACAAGGATTAACTTATTCATGGAATAATAGTTTACCCGATGCTCCCGCTCATTCAGTGCAACCATCCACAACAACGAGTTACAATGTTACAGTTGCTGATGTGTACAATTGTACGCAAACATTATCTGTAAATGTTACGGTGGAAAATTATCCAATACTTAATACCTCTCTTTCTCAAGTTGAAATGTGTCTGGGAGATTCTGTGCAAGTATTTGTATTAGGTGCGGATAGATATATTTGGAGTACAGGAGATACATTACCGGCTATATATATAACCAGCCCTTTTGGGGCAGACTCTGTCGATATTCACGGCTATAATGGACAATGTGAGACTGTAATGACTCTACCTGTTACGGTTCATACAATTGATGCTGCAATTACAGATACACAACATATTTGTCAAGGTAGTAATGCCGATATATTTGTAAACAGTGTTACACCTGTTATTTTTGAGTGGAATAATGGATTACAACCCATAGCTCATCAAGTTGTTTCCCCAAGTTCGGATACCGACTATGAAGTCGTACTATCCGACTCTTACGGTTGTAAAGACACCTTAAGATCGTCTGTATTAGTTGATTCTCCGGTAAATTTAGTTGTCAACCCAACATCAGTAGAAGTTTGCGAAGGGGAAGATGTTGATTTGTCGGTAACAGGAGCAAGGGAATACCTGTGGGCAGACGGTCAAACCGATTCGGTCATAACCTATACAGCCAATGCAAATGAAATGCTAAACATAAGTGGTTATAACGGAGAATGTAATCAATCGTTATCCATACCTATAACCGTTTTACCTAAACCTACGGTAGAAATAGAAGCAAATGCAACCAGTATAAACACAGGCGAAAGTATCCAGTTTGGGATTGGCAACTCTAATGCTTCGTCTTATACATGGTATTTTGGTGACGGATACAGTTCCAACGCTCCGATACCTTTGCATCAATTCTCGTTTACCGGAGCTTATAACGTTATCTTACTCGGAGAAAAAGGAGTGTGTGCCAATTCGGATACCTTGCTGATTTATGTTGGTACAGTAGGAATTGATGAACAGACTAATAATACGATAAAAATGTATCCGGTTCCGGTCAATAATATGTTAACAATAGAATTTCCATCTGCAGGAAAAGATGCTAAGATGACAATTTTCGACCAACAAGGCAAAATAATCCAACAAGTACAATTAACTGCAAAAACCCAAATAGATGTAAGCTCTCTATCTTCAGGAGTTTACAATATCGTAATACAGGATGCAGGACTCGGCAGAATCGTCAAAAAGTTAGTTAAGGATTAATACAAATTTGGGCGTTCCCATTACAGCATAAAAAAGCAGTTTCGTTACACTACACTACTTTTTAACGTTGTAATGGTCGGGCTATCACTACTCACTCTTTTGTGTTGCATAAGAGCAACAACACAAAAGGAGTTCAAACACGCCGTTCTATCCCTAACGTGGAATGAAATAAGTGCAATAAAGTGGAATTTGTAGTTCTCAGACGATGAATATTTTCTTTGCTTATGCTCAAAACAATAAACTTTAATAATTTTTGAATCTTTCTTTTTCTCAATACTGTCGTTGTAAAATTTTGTAGTAACTCGTTACAACAAAAATTTTACGCCTAAGTCTTGAAAAAAATAAATTCTTCAAATTCTCCATAAAGTTCATTGCATTGAGCATAGCCCCACTATGGAAATAAAATATGAAGAAGTATGAGGGTGGCAAAACCGCTTTATGAGCTTACTTTCATTTCATGTTAGGGATACCAATCCCTCACGTGAGTAGCAATGAGTGCTGAGAAAGAGAGTTTTAGTTTCTTTAGATGAAAAAAAATTGCACAGCTTCGAAAAAAGCATAAAAAAGTATAAGGACGACAAATTTACACAGTATAAAGAAAACGATTATTCTAAACAGGCTTTATCTCCCTTCAACAATCTTCCCCTTTTCAGAAAGTAAAATAGCGATGTTTCTAGTACTTTCAAACCTTGAGAAGATAATGATTAGAATAACGGTGGTAGGTACGCTGATGACCATTCCGAAAATTCCCCAAATACTTCCCCATATCGCTAAAGAAAGAATAACCACCAAAGAACTCACATTAAGAGAACTCCCCATAATTTTAGGTTCTAACACATTTCCGACAAGGGCTTGTGCTGTTCCGCCCAAAACTAAAACCATAATAGCAGGAGTAATTCCTCCAAATTGTAAAAGAGCGATTATCGTTGGAAAAAGAATGCCAACCAAAGCTCCGATAACAGGCACAAAATTCAGTATCATGATTAAGAAAGACCAAAAGAAAGGAGAATCAATACCAATAAAAGAAAGAATAACATAACCTACTAATCCCGATATTATACTAACGAGTGTTTTAAGAGCAATGTAACTTCCGATAGAGCGGTCGATGTCTGCAATGATGTGTTTTGTTTGTTGGTATTTTTTTTCGTCGGAATAAACGTATCGTAACTTGTTTACCGATGATGATTCTTCGATAAATAGAAAAAGAATGTAAATCAGTACCAAAAACACATTACCGAAAATATTACTGATAGAATTAATGATTAGACTGATAATAGCATTGAAATCAAAATTGAGTAAATAATCAGAAAAGAGATTATTTAAATCAATGTTAAATGTTTTATTGATTAACAGTTTGGCGTAAACTATATTTTTTTCATAGACAGGAAGCGAGTTTTTTAATTCATTCATATTATTTGCCAATAAAGAAAATATAACGGCTAAAGAGGAGAACACAATCAGAGATGCAATGGTACTTCTCAACCATTTTGGTAGTTTGTTTTTTATCCAATGAACTTGGTCAAAAAACTCTCGCAACTCCTTTATGATAAACCAAATAACAATAGCGACTATCAAAGGTATGAGAATCTCTTTTCCTAAAACGAGAAGGATTAGAATAGCTAGTATAACGAATAATATTTCGGCTAATTTATGAATGGACATTGTTGTGTTTGTTTTTAATGAACTCAAATATAATGAAGTTCTTATGTTACCCGTTTCTTTCTTTATTTTTTTTGTTGTTCATAAGACCAAAACGAAAAATATATACTTCATACTTGAGCTAAAACCTTAAAATCGTAATATTGTAGTTTCTTTTTTAGGAAACTTTTGTGTATTTGTGTAAAGAAAATGATAATGAAGCCAAAATATAAGATTGAATTTTTAGATGAAGCTGTTGAATTTCTAAATGAGTTAAATGATAAGGTAAGAGAAAAAATATATTACAACTTGAAAAAATCTCAAATCTCAAATGACAAAACGCTTTTCAAAAAACTGAATGATGAAATATGGGAATATAGAACTTTATATAAACGAACTGTAACTATTCAGCGGACGAAGATACATTAAAAATAATTATTTTTAGAATAAAGTTTTCCTCATCAAGTTTTTCGTAACTAAGGAAAGAAGTTAAAAAATGAAGTACTAAATTTACTACCTTAGA
>JALWSJ010000035.1 GCA_026993705.1 Flavobacteriales bacterium | reverse complement strand
TATACATTTCAGTATAGCGAGACAAGAAGTTCACCTCCCTCTTTTTATTGAAAATTGAATACAAAATTAATGAATAATTTTACCTTTATCAATCTGATGCAAATCTAAAGGCGTGACTAATCTTTTTTTTCAGACCTAGTAGGTTTTCAAAACCTACTAGGTCTCAGTGAAATGAGCGGTAAGAAAATGAGTTTTAGTTTCTTTATACGATGAAAAAAATCTTTGCATAGCACCCGCTATGGAAATATCTTTTGAAGAAGGATAAAGGAAATAAAAACATTTTATAGTGCTTATTTTACACACGTTAGGGATTCCAACTAACGTAAAAATAAAATACTGATAATCAAATAATTATAAAATAGCTGGTATTTTTACGTTAGCATCAAAACTCAACTGTTTTTCACAGTCGCTTAATAGTACAAAACCAACAAATTATAAATGATACCTCCATTCATCAAAAATTAGAGAACATACAAAAAGAGGTACGAGAATTAAGAGAAAAATTATTAACGCAAAACAAAGAAAAATGTTAAGGTGGGGTTGGTGCGTTGTTTTTACTCTTTGTTTACACACAACTAATAGTCAAATACTCTTTGACCAAGATATGTATAATGGAGGGCTGATATCTTATACTAAAGGTGTTGGAGGGGGCTTTTCTACTTTAGATTATCAATTTACTCCAAATATCCCACAAGGTTCAGTAATAAAACAAGTTTTATTGTTAGCAACTTATTCAAGAGTATTAGAGAACGATAGCACATACCCTCTAACAGTTTTCATTAACGGAAATTCTACAACTATAAGTATAGAAGATAAGGTTGGTGTATTTTATAGAGGGTTAAATCTTAACACTTTTACCCCCCCATATTATTCTGTTTGCTTAAGTAAAGAAGTAACTAATTTATTTACATCTTATCCATACCATATAGTAACTTCGGAAATTAGAGATTTTTATGATGACCCCACTTATGAAACTTTAACATTCATCATCAAATACGAACACCCCAATTATCCTTTAATTAGTACGGAGATATACCTTAATACACAAGATTCTGATTCGGTGGTTAATGTTCATCTTTCTTCTATTAATAAAGTAAGTAATAATAAACCAGTTGCTTTATCTGTGATAATGTCTGACGTTTGTGATACCGTTATTGATGGGACTGATATTTATGTAAACAACAATCACCTTGGATTAGTTGGCTGGGACTGTTCTGGTGTTAACGGTTGCTTTGATTACCACAACGACACCTTATATGGTTTAGACGATGATACCCCCGATAGCCTCATGATAGCCTCAGACGCCTTGGCAGATATAAAATCTTACGTCAACTTTGGAGATACCACTATGAATGTTCGTTTTGATTATCAAAAACCTATAATACCTTCATCTGGTGTGCAATCAAATACCATCAACCACCTAATCCTAGCTCACTCTACAAAGTGCGACACCTTAAACACCTATGTAAACATAGAAGACACCACCATTTGTGCAGGAGAATCGTTGGCGTTGCACGTAGGAGGAGATACTTCCTACACTTACCAATGGAGGTACCACGGAGAGGTAGTGAGTACAGAAAATGATGTCTTTATTACACCCGAATATTCGCGTTTGTATAGTATCCTAATCAAAGATTCAACAGGCTGTGGTAAAACGGAGCTTATCAGCATTAATGTAAACCCCTTGCCAACGTTCAACACAACGGTTACACCCGCTATTTGCCCACAAAACAACGGCTCAATCGTCATCGATTCTGTAGGAAACACCGCATCGCCCTTTTGGTATAAAAACGGAAACAGCACATGGCAAACGGCACCTGTTTTTGGTTATCTTGCTGACAGCACTTACACTGTAAGTGTAAGAGATAGCAACAACTGCATCGTTACACAAAACATAACCGTTCCTGAAGAAATAATCACCACAGCAAACTTTACCTATGACGAACCCTTGCCCTATGTTCCCACAGAACTAAGCTTTACCAACACCTCACAAAACAGCAACACCTACCAATGGTACATCAACAACGATTCTGTTTCGGATGCTGTCAACCTTAACGCACAATTTGAAAACGAAGGCACTTACACCATAACACTAATAGCCTCTAACAACGGTCAATGCAAAGACACGTTAACACGCACCTTGCAACTCAACCAAGAGCGGTATTTGTATATTCCGAGTGTAAACAACGGCAGTTTAAACATCTACTCACACGGCTATACAAGTGTAGTGCTACAAC
>JALWSJ010000034.1 GCA_026993705.1 Flavobacteriales bacterium | reverse complement strand
TTGACTCCTTTCATAATTCATAAAAAGGAGTCTATCAAAAATTAATTTGATTTTTTAAGGTTTAGGTTCAAAATACAACTCTCTCTTTGTATCCCTTAGTGCCAATTTTAGCAGTTCGTTTGACATTTTAAGTAGCAAAAATATAATTTAATAGTTCATGTATATTGATTCATGGACATGGTTTGATGTTTTATCAATAACTTTTTTAAAGGTAGATTTGCCTGTGTAAATATATTGATGTCTTACATATAACTCTTTGGGTAAGTCAAATGTATAATCTTTGGCACAAGTTTTACCATCAAAGGAAAGAATAAACATAACACCTTTTTGATTTAATTTTTCTAAAAAAGATAAAAACTTATCTGCATCAATTGATCCATAATACATACCTTTTGTATGAAAATATGGAGGGTCTAAATATAAAAAATCCCCTTTTTTAACTAAAGATAAAATATCGTAATAATTAAGATGCAAGAAGTCGACATCTTTTATTCGTTCATTCCAAGATTGTAGAATTTTTTCTAACTTACCTGGATTAATCCCTTTTCGAGTATAGTGTAGAGAATTATTAAATTCTCCCTTTTTGTTAAATCGTATTAAGCCATTAACACATGTTCTAGAAAGAAAAAATAAATCTTCAGGTTTATAAGTAGAGTTAAACTCTTCTCGAATATTATAAAATGTTTGATAACTATTAGGGTTGTTTTCATCATTTAATAATTGCCAATACGTTTTGTAGGTATTCAATAAGTAGTCAGGATCATTTTTGATTAAATTCCATAACTCTATGAGTGGTTTATTAATATCAGAAGCAATTCTCTTTTTCGCATCAATCATATATAGTACAGATCCACCACCGACAAATGGTTCATAATAAGTGTTATAATTTTTGGGGGCCAATGAAAGAATTTCAGAGGCGATTTTTCGTTTACTTCCTGACCATTTAATAATAGGTTGAAATGATGTTTTCTTAGTCAACTTTATCTCCATCCTCTTCAAGTATAATTGCGTCATTAACATCAATTTCAAGAAAGTTACATAATCTTTGAAACGTACTTGAAAGCGGACTCTCTTCTCTAAAAAATTCATGAATTTTAGGGCGAGAAACTCCAGACTGTTGTGCAAGCTCAGTAATAGTATTAATATCTTTATCAATCATTGCTTTTTTAAATAGCTTTACATTTGGTTTAACTGCCATTATAAAAGTCCTATATTTTTTAAACGCCTATTAGCAATATCAATATATTCATTATTGATTTCAAAGCCAATAAAGTTTCGATTGTTTTTTTTACAAGCGACA
Source organism: Flavobacteriales bacterium (assembly GCA_026993705.1). Classification (GTDB taxonomy): domain Bacteria; phylum Bacteroidota; class Bacteroidia; order Flavobacteriales_D; family Parvicellaceae; genus S010-51. The sequence continues at coordinate 954 of JALWSJ010000034.1, read as the reverse complement.
CACTCACTACCTACTCCTGCAAAAGGAATTAAGCCTACCCAGCCTTCTTTTGTTGAACTATGAATTATTCGATCTAGAATTCTTAGTGGTTTTTGTGTAGGATGCTTACCAAACATAAGTTCTTCTTTTTTCTTGTTATTTGGAATATCCCAGACAGTTCTCATTTGTTTATTTTCTTTTTTTATTAGATCTTCAGGGAAGGGTGTTTCTTTTGTGTACTCATAATCAAAGAAATATTCTCTCTTTTTGGGATTACCTGTATGTGCCCACAATATAGTCTCATGGCTAGCTGTAAATCTTCTTTTACCCAATTGCGGGAATGCATTTCTTTTAAACCATGCTATTTCATTGATAATTTCAATTTCAAGTATTTGAAGGGTGAAATTTACGATTCCGATATTATGGTACGTTCCAAATATCCATAGGCTACCAGTAGGTTTTAGTACACGTTTTACCTCTGTTAGCCAAAGTGATGTAAATTCTGCATATTTCATTAAAGGCATATCATCCCATGTTTCCATAGTTTTAATCCATTTTCCACCAAACCCTAAATTTTTTATATCTCCTGACCAATTTAAGTTGGCTCCTTTTGATAAGTTATATGGTGGGTCTGCTATTACAAAATCTATTGAATTGTCTTCAAGTTTTTTCATCCCTGATAAACAATCTTCAGCATATATTTTATTAAATTCCAAAACAACTCCCTTTTTAATTGTAAATATATTTTAACATATTGTAAATTATAATTTTCTTATTTGTTTGGAAAAAAGATAAATTTTAACTATAATTACAAAAAAGACTAACAAATCCTTGCACCGAACAGGTAAACCTGTCGGTGAAGTCGATCGTTGCCTCGGACGCTTCGCTTACCGAGGCAACGGGGGCGCGGGCTGAACACCCGCTAGTTCCCCGGCGCTACAGCGCCAGGCAACAAGCGGGAGGAGTGAGCAACCC
>JALWSJ010000033.1 GCA_026993705.1 Flavobacteriales bacterium | reverse complement strand
GGTGGTTGATATACTTTGTTTAGTTTGTATTTGTTCTATACCTAAAACAGATTGCCCTTCCAATTCTTTTTTAGTTCGTAAACCAACAACAGACATCATCTTTTTCACGACCTTATCATCTAAACAAACAAAATCATAAGCGGTTTGAACGCCTATTGTTTGCAGTCGTTTGGCGTGTTGCCTGCCAATCCCCCACACATCGTTAATCTTGAACCATTTTAATGCTTTTATGCGTTTTTCTTCGGTGTCAATACAATACGTTCCGTGGGTTTCTTTCGGGAATTTTTTAGCGATATGATTGGCTAGTTTTGCTAATGTTTTTGTAGGTGCTATTCCTACGCTAACAGGGATGCCCGTCCATTGGGTAACTTTAGCTCGCATATTTTTCCCATACTCTAGCAACTCAAAATAATCGAACCCTTGTAATTTTAAAAACGCTTCATCGATGCTGTAAATCTCTACATCGGGAGAATAATCAGAAAGAATGGACATTACGCGGTTACTCATATCTCCGTACAAGGCAAAATTGGCAGAAAAAACCTGAACGCCTTTCTCTTGAAATGTTTTTTCGTATTGATATGCGGGAGCTCCCATTGGGATTCCGACGGCTTTAGCTTCGTTACTTCTTGCTATCACGCAACCATCGTTATTGGATAAAATCACAATGGGTTTCCCAATTAAATCAGGGCGAAAAAGACGTTCGCAAGAAGCGTAAAAATTATTGCAATCGACCAAAGCAAACATAGTCAAAAACTTTTTATAACATGAGTAACAATTCCCCAAATGATGAGTTCGTTATCATCGGTTACTTTTATGGGTTGATAGGATTCATTTTCGGGCATCAACCAAAGCTCTTTATTTTTTATTCGCAATCGCTTGGCTGTAAATTCACCATCGATAAAGCATACCGCAATTTTTCCATTTACAGGCTCTAAACTTCGGTCGATTATCATTAGGTCTCCGTCATCTATTCCTGCGTTTTTGAGCGAAAAACCTTTTACACGACCGTAGAAAGTAGCCGAAGGATGTTTTATCAAATGTTTATTTAAGTCGATGGACACATCTACAAAATCCAAGGCAGGAGACGGAAAACCAGCGGAAATACCATCATCAACGTAAGGTAATGTCAATTCTGTTTCGGTACTTACAGGGAAAAGTTCTATGGTTTTGCTGTTTTTTTTCATACGCATAAAGGTAGTCTATTTCACTCCAAAAACATAAATGATTTCTGGCAAATATAGTCGTTAACCCCGTAAATATTTTACGGACAAAAAAAAAGCACAGATTAAGGAAAAATTACTTTTTTCCACCTAAATGAAGCTTTTTCGCCAAGTTCTTATTACATTTGAACATACAAATTTCATTTATCATTATGAAAACACTTTTTAACATTATTCTTATCATCTTTTTATCGAGTCTATTTTCGGCTTCTTACGGACAATTGGACATAAAAAAATATGCTGGTAAAAAATACAGAAAACTCTATAAGGCGGTGGCAAAGGACTCTAATTTTGTAAGCTGTCGGATCTTGAGCTCTAAGCCTAATCGCGTTACAGGAGTCGAATTGTTCTTTAAAGGCGGAAAGCACTATTCTATAAACTTTACCGCTCCTAAACTCAACGATGCTTACACGTGTGAATCACCAGAAATAAGAGGTATGCGTATTTATGTAATCCACTACTACAACGGAGATAAATATGTAGAAGGCTATTACAAACGCAAAGACGAACAAAACCCTACTTTAATTAAACCTGACATTCAAGAAGTTGAAGAACCCGAAAGCCCCAACTACTAAGCAAACTGGAAACAGAGGAGAACAGCTATCTGTTTCTTTTTTGGAAAAGAATGGCTACACCATTTTGGAACGCAATTGGTTTTACCATAAAGCCGAGGTAGATATTATTGCTCAAAAGGGAAACTTTGTTGCTTTTATTGAAGTGAAAACACGCTCTAAAAAAAATCATTTTTCGGAAGAAATAGGTGATTTGATTTCTATTGGGCAACAAAAAAGAATTATAAACGCGGCACACCATTATATCGTACAAAAAGATATAGACTGTGAAGCTCGTTTTGATTTAATCCTTATTCTTATTGATGACAAAGACTTTACTATTGAACATATTGAAGAGGCTTTTTATCCTACGTTGTAGTTCTTTGCTTATTTGTAACTTTTGTTAATCCTTTTCTTGACTTTTACTTGTACTTTTGTATAGCAAAACTAATTTCTTTGCGTTAGGGATAGAAACGGCATCCTTTTGCCTGCTTGCCTTTATGGCAGGCAAAAGATATAGTGGATAGCCCGACCCTTTTCTGTTAAAGACACGTTTAGCGATAGCGGTATGTGTCTTTAGCAGAAAAGGGGAACGCCCAAAATATTAATTTAACGATATGATTATGACAAGAACTATTGAAGATATTAGAAAAGATTTTCCGATTCTTTCGCGAAAAATTAAGGGAAAGGATTTGGTATATTTGGATAATGGAGCGACTACACAAAAGCCCTTGCAAGTAATTCAAGTGGTGGATGAGTTTTACCGAAATGAGAACAGTAATATTCACAGGGGAGTGCATACGCTAAGTCAGGAGGCGACCACAAAATACGAAGAAGCTAGGGAATTGGTACGGGATTTTATCGGGGCAAAGAACAGCAATGAAATTATTTTCACGAAGGGAACTACCGATAGTATTAACTTGTTGGCGAATAGTTTTGCTAAGAAATTTTTGGAAAAGGGGGACGAGGTAATTGTTTCTGCAATGGAGCATCATAGTAACATTGTGCCGTGGCAAATGGTGTGTGAAGAACGTGGGGCTAATCTTAAAGTGTTACCCATCAACAAAAAGGGAGAACTATTGATTGAGGAGTTGGAATCGCTCATTTCACCTAATACTAAAATCATTGCAGTTAATCATATTTCTAACACGTTAGGCACGATAAACCCTATTGAAAGAATTATTTCAATTGCTCATAAACACAACGTAAAAGTACTTATTGATGCGGCTCAGTCTATTGCTCATACACCGATAAATGTTCAGGAATTAGACGTAGATTTTCTTGCTTTTTCAGGACATAAAATGTTTGCTCCGACAGGCGTAGGTGTATTGTATGGAAAGGAAGAATTACTAAATGAGCTTCCTCCCTATCAAGGTGGTGGCGACATGATTAAGGAAGTTACTTTTGAAAAAACTACTTATAATTGTCTTCCTCATAAATTTGAAGCAGGAACACCAAATATAGTGGGCGGAATCGGCTTGGCTGAAGCGATAAAATATATTCGCTCGGTAGGTTTTGAAACCATCGAACATCAGGAAAAAGAATTGTTGGAGTACGCCACGCAAGAGCTTCTAAAAATACAAGGATTACGGATAATCGGCACCGCAGAACACAAAACATCGGTTATTTCATTTGTTTTTGACGATGTTCACCCCTTTGATATTGGCACCATCATCGACCAGTTGGGTATTGCCGTAAGAACAGGACACCACTGCACACAACCTTTGATGCAGTTTTTTGAAATACCGGGCACAATAAGAGCTTCCTTTGCTTTTTACAACACGAAAGAAGAGGTTGATAAATTAGTAAACGGAGTAAACCGAGCGTTAAGAATGCTTCGATAAGGATTTGGGCGTTCCCATTACGGCATAAAAAAGTAGTTTCGTTGCACTACACTACTTTTTAACGCCGTAATGGTCAGGCTATCCGTTATATCTTTTGCCTGCCATAAAGGCAAGCAGGCAAAAGGATGCCACTTCTATCCCTAACGCAGGACGGACGAGTGCAAAGAGAATGGGCGTTGTTACTCTCGGACAGTCAAGAAACAATACAAGCAAAATAAGACCGTTGCAAAACTCATTATACAAAAATATTCAAGGCTAGAGAAATTTTTTAACCGCAGTTATCGTGTTGATAATGAGGATTAAAAAATTTCGATAACGCAGAAGATTGAAGTAGAATGAGTTTCTATTCAGTTTTTAAGCAATATTGCAACGGTCTTAAAATATTATGCTCGATTAACAATCAACACACCTCCTATCAACACAAACATACCTACAACTTGGGTTGGTGTAATATTTTCTCCAATAAAAAAGCCAATCGACATTGCCACGATAGGTATGAAATAAGTAACCGAAGAAGCAAAAACAGGCGAGCTAATCTTAATCAACTGATTAAACAAAAGTACAGCCATTGCTGTCCCTACCAAAGCTAGTAAGAGAATCGCTCCAATTCCCTCCATTACGTTTGTTTGATGTTGTACTCGCTCTACAAAATCAGAACGATACAAATACAAAAAAGCAAAAGGACTAATCATAAAAAACGATAAACTAGTAATTGCCGTGGACTTTACTTCTACCAATTTATATTTGATTACATTTAGACTAATGGCATAACAAAGCGTAGCTGATAACACTGCCAACAATGGAAGTAACAGTGATTGCTCGCCTATTGGTATAAGAGATATTTGTTCCCTTACTATCAAAAACGTACCTACTGTAGCTACGGCAATTCCAACTATATGCTGCCTCTTTATTTTGAATTGAAAAAACAAAGCTCCTATCAAAATGGTAAACAAAGGCACAAGGGAATTTAACATCCCCACAACAGAACTGTTTAGTCTAGTTTCGGCAAAAGCAAACAAAAATGCAGGTAACCCATTACCGCAGATACCCGAAATCAATAAGAAAACGAATGTTTTTTTGGTTAGGTACTTAAAGCTGACAAACAATAAAGGCGACAAAAACAGAGTCGCAAAAGCTACCCGCAATGCTCCTAACTCATCAGCAGGTAATCGAGGGCTACCACCTGCATCGTAAAGCCCTGTTTTTATCAGTAAAAACGAACTTCCCCAAATCAGAGACAGCAACAAGAGTAAACTCCACGCCTTTAATCTATCCGACATTTATGTTCGTTTGTATTTTTTTATCGTAAAATGATGTGGATTCTTATCATCTTTCAAATGCGTAAGTAATGTTTCTTCTTCCCACTCCTCGTAATTGATTTGCGGAAAAAATGTATCGCCTTCAAATGCTTCAAATACATGAGTGATATACATTTGGTCAATCAATCCTTTTTCCAAGGCTTGTTGATAAATTTGCCCCCCTCCAATGATAAAACATTCTTCTTCTCCCAGTTTTTCTGCATATTGAATAGCTTCCTCTAAGGAATGTACGACTACAGCACCATTTTCCCTATAATCTTGCTGACGAGTTACAACTATATTCGTTCTACTTGGTAAGGGACGAAACTTTTTAGGTATTGACTCATAATTTTTTCTACCACTAACCACGCAGTGATTTAAGGTGGTTTGCTTAAAAAACTGCATATCTGAAGGCAGATGCCAAATCAAATTATTATCCTTGCCTATTACGTTGTTTTCAGAGACGGCTACAATAAGTGAAACTATCATATCGAAACTTTTGCTTTGATATGAGGTTCTGGCTCGTAACCTACTAGCTCAAAATCGTCATAGGTGAATGAAAAAATGTCTTTCACTTCTGGATTTATTTTCATAACCGGCAACTTTTTCGGTGTTCTTTGCAATTGTGTTTTAGCTTGTTCTATATGGTTGTTATACAAGTGAACATCGCCAAAAGTATGTACGAAATCACCCGGTTCAAGATTACACACCTGAGCCATCATCATAGTTAGCAAAGCATAGCTTGCAATATTAAAAGGAACACCTAAAAACGTATCGGCACTTCTTTGATACAATTGGCACGACAACTTTCCTTCAGCAACATAAAACTGAAAAAAAGCATGGCAAGGCGGTAAGGCTGCTTTACCTTTCTTTACATTCTCGGCAAACGTCAATCCGTTTTCTGGCAACACACTCGGATTCCAAGCCGTTACCAACATTCTTCGACTATTCGAATTGTTTTTTATCGTTTCTACTACTTCTTTTATTTGGTCAATGTCTTCACTGTTCCAATTTCGCCACTGATGTCCGTAAATAGGACCTAAATCACCATTTTCATCTGCCCATTCATCCCAAATTCTTACTCCATTTTCTTTGAGGTACTTAATATTTGTATCTCCTTTTAAAAACCAAAGTAACTCATGTATAATTGATTTCAGATGCAATTTCTTTGTAGTAAGAACCGGAAAACCCTCCGATAAATCAAAACGCATTTGATAACCAAAACAGCTTATCGTTCCTGTTCCTGTTCTATCGCCTTTTTGAGTCCCATTCTCTAATATATGGTCGAGCAAATCTAAATATTGTTGCATAATTTTAATCGTAATGATTTTGGGGCAAATTTAGTGAACTTGTTTAGAGTTACGGCTATAAAGAAAGAAAAACTAAAATGTTATTTTAATATCGGTAACCACAACCTCTCCGTTTTCTAAATAAACAGGAACTATAACAGAGAATAAAAACAGATATTCTTTAATCTATGTTTTCACTTAACGAACAACTTTTACGATTTCAATACCTATCATTGTTTTAAGTTTAATCATATAAACTCCTTGAGGGAAACTTCCTTTATCAATGGTTATCGATTTCGTATTCAAATTAGAAATTCCCGTAATTTTTTCTCCTGAAACAGAATATACGATGTACTGCAAGACAGATTCAGTCGAATTGATTACCCACTCGTATTCTCTATTGATGATTTGTGGCTTGTTTCCTTTTCTTGTAATTGTTTCTATCGCCAAGACTTCATGTCCTCCTGACAAATCAGTTGTTTCTAGTTTATAGTACGTTAAACCATTTTCAAGATGAGAATCTTTAGTCGAATACAGCAAAGATTCGTTAGCCGTTCCAACTGCTTTTACTTCAGCTACTTTATCATAACGATACCCATCCAAACTTTTGTATATTGAATAAAAGTCAATTTCACTTTCGCTATACACCTCCCACTCCAATAAATTTGAATTTTGTTGTTTAGACACATCAAAAGATACAAGTTCTACGGGTAATTGAATTGCCGTACAATTAGGATTATTTCCGTAAGAAACATTTCCATTTACATCGAAGTTCGCAAAATCTCCATCTGTATTTATATTTGACGCATCGTAAGTAACCGTTTCTGAACAGGTTCCTCCCCAGTCTAAAGTTGTGTTTTTTGTTCCAGAACTATTGGAGAAACGTCCAAAAGTACTGGAATTATTACAATAAATAACAGCAACGTTAGTTCCATTACACATAGCAGATAAATCATAGTTAAACGAAGGTGATTGACCTGTAAAAAAAATAACGGTTGTGTTAGCTGGAATAGGATCCATATAAACAAACTTCGAGCAGCCTGCAGTTGCGTTTAATTGATTGGTATAGGTTGCGTTATTTACAATAGTGTTTGAACCGCAACCGTTATTACAGTACTGACCTTGCGTGTCGAATGTTATTTTTATATCATCGACATTAAGCGGTGAATTTCCCGTTTTAAAAACTACATATTCATTAATTCCTTCACTACCGCCACAAGCATTAACCAATATCGTTTCTACATAAGGACAAACACAAGTTATTGTACTTTGATTTCCCGTTAAACTAACACTCGTTAAATAATTTTCGGTACACGAAACTGTTGTTACGTTGTATTCAAAGACAGCCGTATAATACGTTGTGTTTGGAGATAGTCCTGTAACGGTTACAGAGTTTCCACTACCATTGTAAACGACAAACTCTCCAGCCGCAATAGTTGAACCACTACCGAAAGAACTATTTGCTATATATTGGGTTTGGTCAACAGGTGCTCCAGCTATTGGAGTAGTTGACATTACTATTATTCTGTTATTTCCATTTCCATTTGTCCATGAAACGGTGTAACTATTACAAGCAATATTGGAATAAGAAAGACTGCTTGCACCAGCCGTTGGTTCAGCTTCGGGTGAACATGAAGTGCTATACAACCAAACTTTATCTATTCCACCATAGTCACTCCCTCCATTTTGTTTTACCATTATATCGACTCTAACATTCGTTACCGTATTAGGAATAACTACCGTTTCAGTTACCCAACCTCCGGTTGAATAATTACCACTTCCATTTACTACCGTTACTTGTCCTTGACTAACATTATCGTAAAACAATTCATATTTTATATCATCGCCATTATCATATCCAATTACATTGTAATCAAAAGAAAAATTCACGTTCGTATAGGTTGAGACATCAACATTAGGCAACGAAATAGTTTCAAAGCCAGAACCGCCGCAGTTTCCGTTCAAGTCTTGTATTCCCCAAAACTGATTTAAATCGCTTGGTACGATGGAACTTAGAGAAGTTGAATAATCCCAACGGTCATTACCATTGGTACACGGAGGAGCAGAAAAGGTTATAGGCGTCCACGTATCTCCGCTTGTTTCAAAACTTTGTTTCGCAATAGGTATCTGTCCATAGGCTGTAATACTTTGAAACAATAGGACTAACAAAACAGCATATAAGGATTTGAACTCCATAATAAATTTATTTTTTTTCAAAATTACACACAATAAAAGAAACAGTTCTATCGTTAGGTGTTAATTAATTGTTATCTGAAATATTTTAAACTATGAAACTAAATTTACTATTTTTCCTTTCAACTATTTTTTTACTCGGTCAATGTACAAAAGATAAATCTTCGCCATTACCTAAAGAGAACAACAACTCAAGTACTCTCACGTACTGTGATACAGTAACCGTTTCATTTAGTTCGCAAATACAACCCATTTTCAGTCAAAATTGTTCCACATCAGGATGTCATGACTCAAATACAGCCGCTGCGGGTTATATGACTGAAAACTATACAGAAATTTCATCTAACGCTGCTAAATACTTAAAAACAATTAAACATCAAGCGGGCTCTTCTCCTATGCCTAAATTCCAACCCAAATTAGCTGATAGCTTAATTACTCAATTGGAATGTTGGATATCTCAAGGCAAATTGAATAATTAATATAAGGAAAGGAAAGGCTTTTACGGAAAATAAAACTCACTTTCTATGTACTCATTCCACTTGCGTTAGGGACTTTAGTAGCCTTATACTTCTTCATATTTTATTTCCATAGCTGAGGCTATGCAAAGAAAATATTCATCGTCTAAGAATACTAAATTCCATTTTCTTTGCACTTATCTCAACTGCGTTAGGGATAGAATGGCGTGTTTGAGCTCTTTT
>JALWSJ010000032.1 GCA_026993705.1 Flavobacteriales bacterium | reverse complement strand
GTCGTTGGCTGCAATATGTTCGTAGGTTAATCTCGTGGCTTTTACCATACGAGGGTTTTCTTCTTTTAAAGCTATCTCTCTTAATTTTTTTATTTCTTCTATGATAGAATCTTTTTTAATTGAGATGCCAAATGATTCTACTTCTTTAATCAGTTTGTTTAATATCGTTGTTGCTTCTTTATTTTCCACTTTGTTTTGTTTTTATTGCGTAATTTTTCTAATTCTTATTTATTAACTTGTTTTAAACCACTCTATCAGACGAACAATCCAAGAACCTGACTTTTTTTCTTGAGTTCTTTTGGCTTGTTGCTGTTCATTTTTTTGCGTTTTTTTCTTTTTCTTCTTTTTTGGAGGTTTTATTTGTTTAGCAACCTCCTCGTAATGTTTTTTACGTTTTATTCGTTCTTGTTCTTCTCTTTCTTTTTTCTTACGCTCTTCTTCTTTTCTTCTTCTTTCTTCGGCTTTCTTTTTTTCTGCTAAAATCTCATCTACCGATTTTTTCTTTTTCATCGGTGCGTTGGGACGCTTATACGTAGATTTCTTTTTTCGTATTGTAGCGTGTTTTTCTAATGATTTTTTTAGTTCTTTTTCTAATGCGTCAACATCGGTTTTGCTTTCCTTTTTCTTTGGTTCTTCTTTTTCAATAATTTTTTTCTTTGTTGGTAATTCTATTTTTCCAACAATTTTAGGAGATTTCAGTTCAACTTTAGGAGCTTTTATTAATTCTGCTTCCTCTCGTTCTCTTGGTGAGATTTCTCCTGTTCTCTCCACAATAGAGGGGCTAGTTTCTGTTTTGCTTTGTGTATCTTTAGTTTCCGATTGATTTATATTTTCTTTTTTCTCCTCTTTTGTTGAATCATCCGGTAGAGTTACTTTTTTTTCATCTTCCTTTTCTTTCTCTTCAATAGGTTGTTGTACTTTAACGTTGGATTTAGATTCAGGAGCTTCCTTTACTACTTCTTTAGGTTCTTCTTTTTTGAACTCGGCAAAAATCTTTTCCAAAAAGGAATCTTCAATTTTAGTATTAGGATGATTGTCTATTTCCTCGTTAAATTCGGAACGAATAAACGATATAATTTTACTTGGTAAAATATCTAATTTTCTTGAAAGCTGACCTAATCTCATTGGAATATTCTTTTTGGAACGCAAATATACTTAAAGTTGAGCAAAAATAAAAGTTTAGGACGAAGTTGTTTTTGCTAACTCTAAATCCTTAAATCCGCAAGTGAAATTCTATTACAAAGCCAAACTCCGCATCATTATTGACAATGCTCGTTTTTCGATACTCATCGTAGCTATGGCTACGCTTGCGTGTCTCAAAACTGTGCTTGACCAATAATAATACGCATTTTGACTTTTCATAACGAAATCACTTGCGGATTTAAGGTAAATCAATTTTACTATGATGAAAAAATCATTTAAATGATTGCATCTCAGTTAGCTTTTTATATCTACCACCTAAGGCTATTAATTCTTCATGTGTTCCTTTTTCTAAAATAGCTCCTTTGTGCATTACTACAATTGTGTCAGCATGTTGTACTGTTGATAAGCGGTGAGCAATGACTAGAGAAGTACGGTTTTTCATCAAATTATTCAGTGCTTCTTGAACAAGTTTTTCACTTTCGGTATCCAAAGCTGACGTTGCTTCGTCTAAGATAAGGATTGATGGGTTTTTTAATACCGCTCTGGCGATACTGATTCTTTGTCTTTGACCTCCGGATAGACTTCCTCCTCCGTCTCCTATATTTGTTTCATACCCATGTTCGAGTCCCATTATAAATTCATGTGCATTGGCTATTTTGGCGGCTCTGATAACTTCCTCTTTGGATACGTTTTCTAATCCGAAGGCAATGTTGTTAAAGACAGTATCGTTGAATAGTATAGCTGTTTGTGTTACCACACCTAGGTGGCTTCTTAAATTTTTAAGTGTGATTTCTCTTATATCAATTCCGTCTATACAAACGCAACCTTTTGTTACATCGTAAAAACGAGGTAATAAATCTGCTAAAGTAGATTTTCCCGCACCGGATTGTCCGACCAAAGCAATCATCTTCCCTTTTGGAATGGTAAGGTTTATATCTTTTAAGACGTCTTCCTTTCCGTATTTAAAAAATACGTCTTTGTATTTTATCTCGCTGTTAAATTCTTTGATAACTTTGGGATGAACAGGATCTTTTATAGAGGCATCTGCATTTGTTATTTCTTTGATTCTTTGCAAGGCAGATAAACCTCTTTGTGCGTTGGAATACGCGGTTGTAATTGATTTGAATGGTGAAATCAACTGAGATAACAGACCAATGTAAGCGATAAACATAGAGCTTCTTATTTCTCCCTCGAAAACAAGTCTTCCTCCGTATAATAATACAACAGCTATAAGTGTTACCCCCAAAAACTCACTTACGGGAGAAGCTAAGTCTCCTTTTCTGTACATTCGAATCATAATTCGATTATACTCCTCATTAAAATCTTTAAATTTTTTCTTAGAGGATTCTTTGGCATTAAAGGCTTTGATTATTCTTAAACCTCCTAAAGTTTCCTCCAAATGTGCGATTAATTCTCCTAGTTTTTCCTGTCCTTTACTTGCACTTCTTCTTAAACTTTTACCAATTAATCCTATTAATAAACCGGATATAGGAAAGAATACCAATAAAAACAAGGTCAAAGAGGGGCTTAACCAAATTAGTGAACCGAAAAATACAATAATGTTAATTGGATCTCTAAAGATAGCTTCCAACGAGCGAAGTACTGACCATTCGACTTCTTTTAAATCATTGGTCATTCTCGAAATGATGTCTCCTTTTTTTTCGTCGGAGTAATAGGATAGGGGAAGCTCTACAATCTTATTATAAATTTCATTTCTAAAATCTCTTACGACTCCGTTACGAATTACGGCGATATAATATAGAGCCAAATATGTAAATAGATTTTTTAGAAGTATGGCGGTAATTAGATAGATACACACCCAAAATAGTACTTGTTCTTGCCCTATTTCTTCAATTTTTTCAGCGAGTATATAAAATAGGTAATCCTTTAATGAAAAATCTAAAGAGGTGAAATCCATCGTTGGAGGAGTCGATAATATTTCTTTTAATTTATCTCCGCTACTAAATAAAACTTCGGTAACGGGGATTAACATCATTAACGAAAATAGCGAAAATACAGTCGCTAAAATGTTAAAGAAAACATTGGCTATTGCGTAAGGCTTATATCCTCTAACTAAGGTTAATATCTTAAAAAATTCTTTCATTGTACAGCTAAACAAAAAAGGTAACCAACTTAACTAAGTCGGTTACCTTCTTTTTTGATTATTGATGTATAGAATGCAAATTTATTCACTATCTTTTATTTCAAAGGTTTCCATAAATTTAGTTGTAAAATCACCTTCTCTAAATTTTTTGTCTTCCAATAATTGCAAGTGAAAAGGAATTGTCGTTTTTACACCTTCAATTACATATTCTTCTAAAGCCCTTTTCATTTTAAGGATTGCTTCTTCTCTAGTTTGGGCCACCGTGATTAATTTACTAATCATTGAGTCGTAAAAAGGAGGGATTGAATAACCGGCATAAACATGTGTATCAATTCTTACTCCATGACCACCGGGAGAATGATAGTTCGTTATCTTACCCGGAGATGGCATAAAGTTTTTAAATGGGTTTTCAGCATTTATTCGACATTGAATAGAATGTCCGACAGGGAAATAATCGTTACCACTTATTTTTTCACCGGCGGCAATTTTTATCTGCTCTTTTATTAAATCAAAATTAATCACTTCTTCCGTAATTGTATGTTCAACTTGAATACGGGTATTCATTTCCATGAAGTAAAAATTACGATGCTTATCGACTAGAAATTCAACAGTTCCAACACCTTCATAATTTACTGCCAACGCTGCTTTTTTTGCCGCTTCTCCCATTTTTTTTCTTAACTCATCAGTCATAAAAGGCGAAGGAGTTTCTTCTACCAATTTTTGATGTCTTCTTTGAATAGAGCAATCTCTTTCGGACATATGGCAAGCTGTTCCGTATTGGTCTGCTGCTATTTGAATTTCAATGTGGCGAGGTTCTTCAATGAACTTCTCCATATACATCCCATCATTGCCAAAAGCAGCCGCAGCTTCTTGACGAGCAGAACCCCAATTCACTTCTAATTCTTCATCATTCCAACAAACACGCATTCCTTTTCCACCACCACCTGCGGTAGCTTTGATCATGACAGGATAACCTATTTTTTCGGCATTTTTCTTTGCGTCTTTCAGATCTTTTAAGAGACCTTTTGATCCTGGTACAGTGGGAACTTTAGCTTTTATCATGGTCGCTTTGGCGGATGCTTTATCGCCCATTCCTTCAATTTGTTCCGGTAGTGCACCAATAAATTTAATATCATGTTCCTTACAAACCCTTGAGAAATGGGCGTTTTCAGAAAGAAAACCATATCCCGGGTGAATGGCATCGGAATTTGTAATTTCGGCGGCAGCAATTATATTCGGGATTTTTAAATATGATTCCGAACTGGCTGGAGGTCCAACACATACGGCTTCATCCGCAAAACGAACGTGCAAACTGTCTTTATCGGCAGTGGAATATACAGCAACGGTTTTTATCCCCATTTCTTTGCACGTTCGAATAATGCGAAGTGCAATCTCCCCCCGATTAGCAATTAATATCTTTTTAAACATATTGTTGTATTTATTTTTTGATCTTGAACGAAGATTGAATACCGTGAATTTAATAATATTTGTTACTGTAATTATATCAGAAAATTACAAAAAGATGTAATATATATATTATACCTTTAAAAAGAATTCACGTCTGTAAGCAAGAACTTCTGTTCAAAGCTATTTTATAATTACGAAGGGTCAACTAAAAATAAAGGTTGATCAAACTCAACAGGTGTAGCGTCATCAACTAATACTTTTACGATTTTACCGTTTACTTCAGCTTCAATTTCGTTAAAGAGTTTCATAGCTTCAATAATACATATTGGATCACCTTCTTTAATTGTGTCGCCTACTGAAACAAACGGCGGTTTGTCCGGCGAAGGAGAACGGTAGAAAGTACCTATCATTTGAGATTTAATCGTGATATAATTTGCTTCTTCGTCTTTTTTTACCGGTGCTTCAGGTGCTTTTGTCTCGACAGGAGTTTGTTGCACTTGTTGAGCAGGTGCAGCCATTACTTGTTGAGGCATAGCAACCGGAACTTGTTGTTGAATAATTTGTGGTTCTTCTTTAAAATTAGATTTCTTCTTTGCTAAATAATCTGATTTTATTAAAATCTTAAAGTCTTTTTGCTCTATTTCTACTTCGTTCACTCCTGCACGGGCAACAAATTTTATCAATTCTTGAATTTCACTAAGTTTCATTGTGTGTTGTTTTTATTACGAGATAAATCTCTTTTTTTATTAAAAATTAGTTTTAGATAGGCTAAGGTAATAATTTTTAAAAGAACTTCGATATCGAAGTTCTTTTAGATTAATTAATACGCCCATTTAAGATAAATAGCTCCCCAAGTAAAACCACCGCCAAAAGCAGCTAAAACAACATTATCTCCTTTTTTTAGTTGGTCTTCCCATTCCCATAAACATAAAGGAATAGTACCAGATGTAGTGTTACCGTATTTTTGAATATTAATCATTACCTTATCTTTTGATAAGCCCATTCTTCTCGCTGTAGCATCGATAATTCTTAAATTTGCTTGATGCGGAACCAACCAAGTAACATCATCCGAAGTAAGGTGGTTTCTTTCCATAATTTCTGCACTTACATTAGCCATATTAGTAACAGCAAATTTGAATACGGTAGCTCCCTCTTGATGTACGTACATAGCGGGGGTTTCTACATTTTCTTTTGTAATTGGTTCTAATGAGCCTCCGGCTTGTTGTACTAGATATTTTCTTCCAGAGCCATCAACTTTCATGATAGAGTCTTGGATACCTAGACCTTCTTCATTGGGTTCTAAGAGGACACCTCCTGCACCGTCGCCAAAAATAATACAAGTAGATCGGTCAGTGTAGTCTAATATACTAGACATAATGTCTCCCCCGATTACCAATACTTTTTTTGCAGATTGATTTTCTATAAATTGTTGTCCGGTAGTTAAAGCGAAAAGAAAACCGGAACATGCAGCGTTCACGTCAAATCCCCATGCGTTGGTTGCACCTGCTTTGTCGCAAATAATATTGGATGTGCTTGGGAAACGGTGGTCGCCAGTAACTGTGGCAACAATAACAATATCGAGATCTAAAGGAGAAATACCTCTTTTTTTACAAATTCCTGCTACTACTTCTGCCCCTAAATCAGAAAGTGCTTTTCCTTTTTCAATAATTCTTCTTTCTTTGATTCCTGTTCTGGAAACTATCCATTCATCATTGGTGTCCACCATCTTTTCCAAATCTTTGTTGGTTAATTTGTTTGGTGGAACAACTCCGTGTACAGCCGTTATTGCTGCTGTTATTTTCTTATTCATAATATTTAAATTCTTATTTGAATGCTTTTTTTATTTTTTCCGTTAGCTTTGCTTCTACCAAGTTACGAGAAAGTAGAAGCATATTTTTTATTGCATTGGAATTTGATATTCCATGAGCTAAAAGAACATTTCCATTGACTCCTAAAACAGGAGTAGCTCCATACATTTCATAATTAAATCGTTTGAAGTAATCATCTAAGAGATTACGTTTTTTTATTAATTCATAAAATGCTTCTGCTTGTTTTAAAACTACATTTCCGGTAAAACCATCACAAACAATAACATCTGCATCGACACCTCCACCGTAAATATGTCTTCCTTCTACATTGCCGACAAAATTAAAATCTTCAGTTCCTTCCATCAGAGAATAAGTAGCCTGAGTTAGAAGGTTTCCTTTCTCTTTTTCTTCACCGATATTGAGTAAAGCCACTCTAGGATTGGTTATTCCATAAACAAATTCAGCATAAATAGCCCCTAACATTGCAAATTGATACAAAACATCCGGTTTACAGTCAGCTACTATTCCTACGTCTAATATGATAGCTTCTTTCCCGTTTTCTTTGGGTACAATAGAGGCTACGCAAGGTCTGTAAACTCCCGCTATGCTACGTATGGAAAACATTGCTCCGACGAGGATTGCCCCTGAGTTTCCTGCACTGCCTAAAGCATCAATTTCTCCGTTTTTAAGCATTTGAAATCCTACCGCCAAACTAGAATGAGGTTTGTGTTTGAAGGCTTTTGTCGGATGTTCGTTCATCTCAATAACTTGTTCCGTATGAACAAAGTCAAAAAGTTCATGGCTAATTTTATTTTTTGATAAAATTTCTTTAGCTTTCTCTGTATTGCCAATTAAAACAATTCTACATGTCGCCGGTAGTTCTCTAACAGCTTTTATTGCTCCTTCAACAGTTGCTAAAGGTGCAAAATCTCCTCCCATTATGTCTAAACCAAGTTTCACGCCCGAAAAGTACTAAGAAATTTTATACAACCCCTTATAAGTTTTGTTTTAGTTATTCACTTTTAATAAGTTCTATTTTGAAAATAAAATAAAATTAACCTTTATTGGCATAAGCCAAAGCGTACGTTTTTAATTGTTTAACCATACCCAATAATCCATTCGCTCTGGTTGGAGAAAGGTGATCTTGCAGTCCGATTTCTTTTAGAAAATCCAGTTTGGCGGTTAAAATATCTTTTGGAGATTGATTGTTTAAGGCTCTTATTAATAGGGCGATAACTCCTTTTGTGATGATTGCATCACTATCTGCGGTGAAACTAATTTTTCCGTCTTTGTAATCAGCGTTTAACCAAACTTGAGATTGACATCCTTTTATAAGATAGTCCGGAGTTTTGAATTTTTCATCAATTAGGGGAAGTTCTTTTCCTAATTCGATGATGTGTTCGTATTTGTCCATCCAATCATCGAACATTGAAAACTCTTCAATGATTTCTTGTTCTCTTTCTTCTATTGTCATACCAATATGTCTTTGCAAATTATTTGGCAAAGGTAAGGATACCTTTTAAAACAACTCCATAAAAAAAGCCTTTGAATTTGAATCCAAAGGCTTTTTTAGTTTGTTTCGCTTATGATTAGCTTTTTTTTCTGTTTCCGTATCTTGTTTTAAATTTATCGATACGACCTGCTGTATCTACTAATTGAGATTTACCAGTAAAGAATGGGTGTGATTTACTGGAAATATCCAATTTGTATAAAGGATACTCATTTCCATCTTCCCATTTTACTGTTTCTTTTGTATTTACACAGCTTCTAGTTAAAAAAGAATAACCCATTGACATGTCTTTAAAAACGACTAGTCTATAATTCTCAGGATGTATATCTGCTTTCATTTTATTTAGTATAATATAGTTATTGATAATTTATAATGAATCGCAAAAATACAATTTAATTTAAATTTCACAAATAATTTTTCTTGTTTTTTGAATTAAACTTTCTTATACTTGTAGTTCCAATTCCAATTCCATTTCCAATTAGATTCATTCTAAACAAAATGTACAACAGTTTTACATATAAAGTAACGGCTTTGCTTTTAGCTTTTTTGATGTTCTTTTCATCAATCGGGTATTCTATGGATATTCATTATTGTAAAGGGGAGGTTTGGGATATTGCTTTTTTTGGAGAGGTTGAAGTTTGTGAAATGCAAGAGGAGGTTACTCCAGTTAAAGAGTGTTGTCATCGTGTAGAAGTAAAAGAAAGGCAATGTAAAAATCATTCTGGTGATTCCGGTATTCAACGCGAAGATTGTTGTAAGAATGTAGAGCTTGTTTTGGATGTTGGGGATTATAATCCCACTAAAGAAGTTGATGCTTCTATTTATAAGGTTTTACTTTTTCCTATTTCCTTTATTTATGCTTTGTTTGTTTCTGGGAGAAATGAAAGCGTTGATGAAGGTGAATCGATTTATTATTACAGGTCTTATTTTTCCACACAGGAGTTGAACCTGCTCCATCAAGTATTTATTATTTGAATTAAAATTATTCTTATTCAAAATTCAAAAGGGGGATTCCTAACGTTGTTTTCTTAGCGTTTCGTGATTGTTTAGTAGTCTTAATGTCTGTTTAAGTACTGTGAAAATGTTTTATTTTTCATAGCTTGTGCTATGTAAATGAAATATTTATCGTCTGAAAACTACAAATTCCACTTTCTTGCACTTATTTCACTCGCGTT
>JALWSJ010000031.1 GCA_026993705.1 Flavobacteriales bacterium | reverse complement strand
AAGGAAGTAATGAAGCCTCTGATTTGTATGCTGAAGTCGTAAAGAGAAATCCTGTTTATGACATGGCTTTTCAGGCTAAAATCAACAGAGCATTGGCTTACAGCGGAGGAAACAGCAAGAGCATAAAATCACAACTGCTGAAGATGCTGAAAGATGATAAAAACGTGGATTACCTCGACCAAATTTAATATGCTTTGGGAGATATAGAACTTCGAGAAGGAAATCGTCCTAAAGGGATTAGCTATTTAGAAAAATCGTTGATGGCAAGTAAAGCCAACAAAGCTCAAAAAAGTAAGACGTTCTTGCGATTGGGGAAATTATTCTACGAAGAGAAAGACTATGTAAAAGCACAACAATACTACGACAGCACAATGTCGGTTTTACCGAAAGAACATAAAAACTACGAAGATATAGCAACTATCAGTAACAGCCTTACGGAATTGGTAAAACACTTGAACGCTATTCAAAAGGGAGATAGCTTAACTCAAATCTGTTCGATGAGCGAAAAAGAAGTATTGGCAAAGATAAATGACATCATCGAACAAAAAAGATTAGAAAAAGAAGCAGAAAAAGAAAGGCAAGAAGCTCTCTTGGCCAATCAAACCTCATCGTTACCCAACAATGTCAAACCAAGCGGAAGATTTTGGGCGTACGATGAAAATATACGAAAAATAGGCTATCAAGAGTTTAGAACGGTTTGGGGCGAACGACCTTTGGAAGACAATTGGCGACGTTCGGATAAAAGCTCATCCGAAATCGAAGATGAAGCAATTACAGAAGAAAAGGTAGATGAAGAACTGACACCAGAATTTTATCTAAAATCACTCCCTTGTAACGATAAAAACAAGATGGATACATACATAAATAATGTAAAAACTTCACTTTACGAAGCCGGAGTAATCTACAAAACAAAATTGCACGATATTACTCAAGCCAAAAAGAGTTTTGAAGAATTGGTAAATCGCTTTCTACCGGACGAAGAAGCCGTAGCAGGACTATATCAATTATACTTGCTTACAAGTGGAGAAGAAAAAGAAAAGTACAAACAAAAACTTCTCAACGATTATCCAAACTCCGATTTTGCCAAAATTATACGCGACCCTAATTTCAAACATAAAGAAGAACTCGAGAAAAACAAAGCTGAAGAAGAGTACAAAAAAGCCTATACCTACTACGCTAGCGGAAACTATGACGGAGCCATTCGTCTAAGTAACAAAGCACTCAGCAAAGAAGCAAACCCATTGCAATGCAAATATTATTACCTTAAAGCCGTAGCCACTGCACAAAAATACGCCGGCACCGACAGTTTATCCCTTATTGAAAACGCTCTAACCGATGTAACCAAGCACTGTAAAGGAAATGAGGTCTATGCTCCTGCCAAAAGTCTGTTGGATAAATTGCGAAATGTACAATCGGTTGCCGATGCCACCAGTGGAAAAAACACCTATATATACGATTCGGACGCCTCTCATTTTTTCGTCTTAGTATTCCCAAGCGGTAGCGGAAGCATCAACAAAACCAAGGCAAAGATTGCCGACTTTAATACCGCCTCTTTTTCTGCCAAAAACCTAAAAACATCCAGCAGTTATGTTGACCAAAAGACACAAGTCATTGTAGTTAAATGGTTTAAAAATAAAGACGAAGCAATAGATTATTACACGGCTTTCAAAGTCAACAAATCCACCTTACCACCTCTCAACAAAGATTACCAATACTTTGTAATAGCCGAGAAAAATTTTGCCACACTCTACGTAGAAAAAGACATCAATAAATACATCGAGTTTTTCGAGAAGAATTATTTAGATTAAGCTTTGGACGTTCCCATTACAGCATATAAAAGTAGTTCCGTTATGACTACACTCCTTTTTAACGCCGTAATGGTCGGGCTATCACTACTCACTCTTTTGTGTTGCATAAGTGCAACAACACAAAAGGAGTTCAAACACGCCGTTCTATCCCTAACGCGAGTGGAATGAGTGCAAAGAAAGTGAATTTTAGTTTCTTTAGATGATGAAAAAAGTCTCTTTGCATAGCCGAGCTATGGAAATAATTTCTGAAGAAATATAAAGGAAATAAAAACACTTTATAGTGCTCATTATACTTGGGTTAGGGATACGTCCCTAACGCGAAGTAAAAAGAGTGCAAAGAAGTAAGCGTACGGTGAAGTACGTCTTGTAAGATGATTAAAATACACTGACTTTTGTACCTAAACAAAAAAAATAGAAATTTATGTTAGGATTAGGTACAGAACATACATACTGTTACTATTTGTCA
>JALWSJ010000030.1 GCA_026993705.1 Flavobacteriales bacterium | reverse complement strand
GCTCTTCTCCCTCTACAGGTGCTACTGAGGCTTGCCCGTGATGTTCTTCAGGTGTTGCGTCTGCATGTTGTTCAGTCGTTTGTGCTTGATGCGATTCTCCTTCGTGGTTTGCGGTTTCGTGCTTATCATTTCCTCCACATGAAGTAAATAAGAATGTTGCAATTAAAATTGCACTAATTTTTAGTGTTTTCATTTTCAATAAGTATTTGTTTATAAAATATGTGTTAACTTAGTGCGAAGGTAAGTAGCCCTATCTTTTCAATATATGACAAAAATCAGATAAAAGGATAAATTTGTCTGATTTTACTCAGATTGTTAAAAAATGTGAAAAATGTTATCAAAAACCGGTAAATATTCTATCCGAGCAGTCTTGTATTTGACGCTTTTTTCTGAGAAAGGAAAGAAGAGTCCGGCTGAAATTGCAAAAGCAATAGATGTTCCTGTTGCCTTTTTGGCTAAAAACCTTCAAGCGTTATCCCGAAAAGGGATTGTTTCTTCGGTAAAGGGAAGAAACGGAGGGTTTTATTTGTCTGAGGAAAATAGGAAGAAAACCATTTTAGATATATTGGGGGCATTGGGAGAATTAGAAAAGTTTCATGAGTGTTTTATCGGATTGCCTGCTTGTGGTGATGATAAGCCTTGTCCGGTACACGCCATCATTAAACCTTTGCGAAATAAAATATTGATGGAGATGAATGAAAAAACGGTTGAGGATTTTGCAGATGGCATGAAGGAAGGGAGTTCTTTTATTTTTCTGGAATGAGAATCGTATTTTTCAGCATGTAAAGAAACTAAAACTCACTTTCTATGCACTCATTCCACTTGTGTTAGGGATTATTAAGCGACTGTGAAAAACAGTTGAGTTTTTGAGCTAACGTAAAAATACCAGCTATTTTATAATTACTTGATTATCAGTATTTTATTTTTACGTTAGTTGGAATACCTAACACGGAACATCTAAGCACAATAAAACAGTTTTATTTTCCTTATACTTATTAGAAGTTAATGACAATTTGTCTATAAGCTAAAAATTAGTTCTTTTCATTTCACTCGTCGTTATTTTTGCGAACCATAGCTACGGCTATGCTTCTTAAAAATGCCTAGATTGAAAAGAAAATAACCTAATTTCACTTTTATACCCAAACTGTAAATAACTTCTTCAAAATTATTTTCCATAGCTGGGGCTATGCTCAATGCAATGAACTTTATGGAGAATTTGAAGAATTTACTTTTTTCAAGACTTAGGCGTAAAATTTTTGTTGTAACGAGTTACTACAAAATTTTACAACGACAGTATTGGGAAAAAGAAAGATTCAAAAATTCTTAAAGTTTGTTGTTTTGAGCATAAGCAAAATAATTTTTCAACGTCTAAGATAACTAAATTCCGTTTTCCATGCACTCATCTGTCCCGTGTTAGGGATAGAACGGCGTGTTTGAACTCCTTTTGTGTTGTTGCACTTATGCAACACAAAAGAGTGAGTAGTAATAGCCCGACCCTCATTGGCAAAAACAACGTTTCGCGAGAGCGATATGTTGTTTTTGCCAATGAGGGGAACACCCAAAATATAGACTTATTTCTTTTAGACATTAAAATGCTCTAATTTTCCAGGCAACCTTTGTCGTTTCTAATGGTTTTTAAAATAGAATCTTACGGAAAATTGAATGAATAAAGCCCTAAATATTGATAACGTCCGATTTGTTACTTATCTTTCGGAACGAATTAAGATGACGGAAGAAGATTTAATAAAAGGCTGCAAGAAGGGGAAACGCTCTGCTCAAAATGAGTTATTTAAGCGATATAGTGGAGCTATGTTGGGGATTGCTATGCGTTATTCACAGAACAAAACAGAGGCTGAAGACGCTCTGCAAGAGGCTTTTATAAAAATATACAAAAATATTCCTCGCTTTGAGGGACAACGGGACGGTTCGCTAACAAGTTGGATTAAAACAATTGTTGTGAATACGACGTTAAGTCAGAATAAAAAAAATAAAAAACATCATTTTACAGAAGATGTTGAAGATTTTCATTTAAAAGCTGACTCTCCTACTGTTCCAGATGATACTAAAAAAACTAAAAACAAAATAATGGACGCTTTAAACAAACTTCCATTGGGCTATAAGACGGTTTTTAGCTTGTATGTTTTGGAAGGTTATTCGCATAAAGAAATTGCCGAGATTTTATCTATTTCGGAAAACACTTCAAAGTCTCAACTGTCCAAAGGCAGGAAGATGCTAAAAAAAATATTAGGATACGATGAATAATAATGAATTTGACAAATTAATAAAGGAACGCCTTGAGGGCTTTTCTGCTACACCTTCCGAACAGGTAGGTAGGCATTTGTCACGTAAAATGTTTTTTAGGAATATTTGGTTTTTCCACAAGAGTAAGGCTTTATTCATTTTGATAATCATTAGTGGAGTTGCAGCCTTTAATCTATGTCAAACAGAAGATAACTGCCAACTTTTAACAAAAAAAAGTGAAGCGAATACTCGTCATAAAAATATTAAACAACACGAGCTTACATCATCTGATAAAAAGGAACGCACTTTCTCTTCCGTTGAAAAAGATAATCTAGAACTCAATCGAAGAGGCAATAAAAAAGAACAAATTGCTTTTGATGATAAAAGAAAAAAACAAACGACGAATATTAGTCTTTCTACTAAGAAAAACAGTACAACTCCTAACAAAAAACAAAAAAGAGTTCTTCAAAAGAGTAGAAACAAAAGAAAAGGTCTTACTCATCAACTTAAACAGCAAAGCTTACCTTCGAATGATTTAGAGCAACTTGCAGTAAATGGAAAGAAGAATAAAGGTAGGGCTAAACACAATAAAAATAGTCAATCTGAATGGATTGAGAATGAAATTTCGATAAATAATAAAGAAACATTGAGAAAATTCAAGAAAAAAGATTTTAAAGAAATAGTGTTACCTCCTTTAACCCTACAACCTTTTGAAAGTGAAGACTATGACTTTTCCAACAATGAAGATTATGCAAAAAAACACCGGATAAATTTTTCGTTTGATGCGTATATAACACCTTATAACAAAGTGAACATCATAAATCAAGTGGATAAAAAATATGAAGCAAATTGGTGGGATTTCTACACCAATAAAGGTTATCAAAACAGTGGAATGGAATTTGGTGTTCGTGGGAATGCAGAATGGAAAAATATTATATTTTCTTTAGGTGTACAAAATAACAGAATTATAGACTACAAACCGATGTATAAACATGAGGAAATTGAAGGAGATTACCTTGAGGAAGCCTTTGAATTAGATGAAATTAGTGGTGTTCAGGTTTTGGCTGAAGATTCGGCTCACTATGTTTTTTACACGGAAGATAATGAAGAATTAATTAACCACTTAGAGAACGACAAATACAACACCTACACCTATACTTCTATTCCTGTTTCGTTGGGTTATCAGTTTCACTACTCAGTATTTACATTAGCTTTATCGGGAGGTTTTGTTTACAACAGGGTAACGGGAGCAAAAGGAACTTACCTTAAACGCTACCAAAACAACAAAAAATTTGACATTTATTACAACAAAGGAATTGAAACTAGTTTACTTTACAAACAAAATGAGATGCTTCGCTCATCATTTATCAGTTACTTAGGAACTGCTGTCTTAAATATAGCCATTTCTCCTTCTTTTGATTGTTTTGGAGAGTTCAATTACACCGTTGGAAAAACGCCTATAACAAAAGAAGATTATATGATAACCAAAAGCTATTCTAATTACGGAATGAATTTTGGGATAAGATACCATTTAAATGCTCGACTAAAAGGCAACCAATCGAGCGTAACTTCGTTCTGATGTAAATGAGAAAACATATAACCTCTATATTGTTATTTATTTATGCTGTGAACAGTTTTGGTCAGTTGGTTACCAATAGTAGCATTTCACCTTCTAACCTTGTTCAAAACACCTTATTGGGAGGTGGAATAAACGTAACTAATATCACGTATTCGGGCGACAGCCATGCTATCGGTTTTTTTGACGGAAGCAATTCAAACATCGGGCTAAATTCCGGCATCATTATGACAACCGGTACTGTTGAAAATCAAACTAGTTTGTTTGGTTCACAAGAAGGTCCTTTCGGACCTAATGATGAAAGTGGTGCGGGAGTAGATAACAACTATCTCGGTGATTCGCAATTGGAAACTTATGCAGGAACAACAACTTACAATGCTGCTGTTCTTGAATTTGATTTTGAAGCAACGGGAAATATGATTTCATTTAATTATGTTTTTGCCTCGGAGGAATATCCGGAGTACGTTAATCAAGGATTTAATGATGCTTTTGCTTTTTGGATTAGTGGTCCGGGTATAAGTGGAAGTCAAAACATAGCTCTCATTCCCGGAACAAATACTCCGGTTACTATAGACAATATAAACGCAGGATTAAACAGTAGTTACTTTATCAATAATGGAGATGGTTTTTCTGCTCCGCAAAACAATGACCCCACAGTGGTACAATATGATGGTTTCACTACGGTGTTAACTGCCTCTGCTACAATTCAATGTGGTGGGACTTATCATATTAAACTTGCCATTGCCGATGTTGGTGATGGTGTTTTTGATTCGGGAGTATTTTTAGAAGCTCAAAGTTTTTCTAGTATTCCCCCTATGGAAGCTACTACGCAAGTAAATTCTAATGGAAACGTTACTCTTAACCAACTATTGGAGGGATGTTCTGATGCTACAATTTCATTTACACGACACGATTCTGTTAATTTTAATCAAACTTTTGGCTTGTCTTATACAGGAACGGCAACTAATGGAGTTGACTATTCAACACTACCAACATCAATTACCTTTCCTCCAGGTCAAAATAGTGCTGATTTAAATATTACTGCAATTAACGATGCTATTCCGGAAGGTACAGAAAACTTAACCATTTCATTAATTTACAATAGTTTGTGCGGACAACAAGACACACTTCATGTAACACTGGAAATCATCGATCAACCCCCTCTTAATCTGATAATGCCTGACGATGGGGAACTTTCTTGCTTATCGGGTACTACTATTGATTTAGTTCCGATAGTTTCCGGCGGGACACCTGACTATGTGTACAATTGGAATACCGGAGAACAAACGGATATAATTACTGTTTCACCAACCTCTGAAACCACTTACATATTAACCCTTACCGATGCTTGCGGAACACAGTCTGTTACCGACAGTACTACAATTTCTATTGCACAATTTTCTACCCTGACACTTACTGTAAGTAATGACACTACTATTTTCTGCCCCAACAGCCCTGTACTACTTTCTGCTACGGCAAGCGGTGGTGCGGGAAGTCTAAATTATCTTTGGAATCACAACAATGAAACTTCACAACAAATTGAAATTCAATCGTTAACAACCAATTATTTTTCGGTCTCCGTAACTGACGAATGTAACAACAGGGTTGAAGATTCTATACTTGTTACGGTGATTTCTTCTAATCTTACTACGCAAACTTATGGAGATACTACCATCTGTCCGTATGTTAATGCCGTAATTGGTGTTACGGCACAAAATGGAACACCACCTTACCGTTACGAATGGCAAACTAATGAGACTACGAGTGAAATAACTGTTTCTACTGGAAATACTAATTATTTTTATGTGGATGTTTACGATTCTTGTAATACATATTCAGTTCGAGATTCCGTACTGGTAACGGTTCAAAAGCCTAGAGCTGATTTCTATACCAACCCTTCATTTGGTATTGAGAAAAAACCTATTTACTTTGGTAATCTTTCTGAAAACGCAACTCATTATTATTGGAATTTCGGCAATGGAGAAACATCTACCAATACAAATGACCAAAATACATACGAAAACGAAGGGGTTTATGAAGTCATGTTAATAGCCTTTGATAATTTAGGTTGCTCCGATACTCTTTTACGCGACTTTGTTGTAAAACCGGAGTATCTAGCCTATATTCCAAATTCATTTTCGCCCAACAACGATGGAATTAACGATGTTTTTAAAGGTTCTTTCATTGGCGAAAAAGAAGTACAAATGCTCATCTTTGATCGTTGGGGAAAATTAATCTATAACGAAACAGGGCATCGTTTGACGTGGGACGGAACAAACAACGGAAAGTCCTGTCCTACGGATGTGTATATTTACAAATTTAAAACTGTAGATTTTGAAGGTAATTCGCATGAATATATCGGGCATCTCAATTTGATAAGATAATATTATTATTCTGTAGTTGGTAAGAATCTTATACATGCCCAAAAGTAAAAGTGTAGTTTTCTTAATTTTGAAAACAAAAGATATAGCGGATAGCTCTAATACCATTAAAACATTGAAAAGAGCCTTATAAAGCGTTTTTTCTATATTCAAATGGTATAAACTTGATTTGCAAAAATAACGTGTAGCGATTGCAGGATATCATCCTCGTCAATTACCTCATTTAGACAAGCTATCTCGTCCAATCATCCTTTCTACTAAATTTGTCATTAGTATATTCATATTGGTATCTATAAGCATACTAGCACCGGACGTTATTGAACCACTAGAGAAAACATAGCCACCGGAGGGATACTGATAAATAATCATATTTGCACCTCCGTTCCTATCTGCACCCGGTTTACCTAATTCATCTATAGCTTCTTGATTTACTCCTCTTGCAATAACCTCTATGTTTTGAGGAGATAAAGTAGTCGTCTTATCCGTTTCATGACCTGAAGCAAACTTTCTATTTAAACTTTCCCCAAATAAATCACCGTTTTTTAAGGTCGTGTTTTTATATAACCAGTGTTTATCATTAAGCACAACATAAGGCATATAAGTATTATATCCCGCCCTGTTGTAGGAAACACCTATCAATTTTTCTTCCGGACGATCTAAATCACGCCACTTACCACCTATAGTACTATCACTAAGATGAAAACCATTTTCCTTTTGACATTCAATTATATTTTCATATACAGTAACTTTCCAATACAAACTATTCGCTCCTAAATAACATAAATTCCCTTGATTTTGAACATATTCTTTCAAACCAATTAATGCCTTTCCAGTCCAATACTCGCTATGTGTATTTAAAAATACCATTTTATATCCTTTTAGAATATCGGGATTTTCGTGTAAATAAAAGTCTGTAACGACATTAAAATTGTATCCTTTTTTCTCTAACCAATGAATCAATCCTAATTCCGCATCAAACAAATGTCCTTGATAGCTTAAATCTGACACAACCTCTAAAGGTCTATTCATACTCAACTGACTAGAATAATTAGGTTTGTTTGTGCAAGTATCTATTAAATTATAACGATAAAAACTTGCTCCTCCCCAAGAATTGTAGGCATGCCAAGTATTGGTAGAAGCTATACACAATATGTCTTTTTTAAATTTACTCTTAATAATAATTGGAATATGAAATTGTCCGTATTCATTTGAGAGCTTAATTGTTTTATACCCAGAACTTATATTGTTCGGGACAATTATTTCCTCAGTAAGTTTCCAATTACATCCGTTTTTAAAGGAACACTGGTTGTAATTTTGTACACTCCCCTTAAATGATGTAAATTTCAATAAGGTACTTGCTTTTAGAGTTTGTTCAATAAAATCAACATCAAATCTTTTACTTTTTGAACTTATATAAACCTTTATCGTATCTCCGGGAAAATAAGAAATATGCTCGGAATAGCCCTCTATATTAGAAATATTGTTTATTATTTTTAAAGAATCACACAAACACACAATATTTGTATTTGTTGTATCGCTATTTGCTGTTTCTGTATTTGTTGTATCGGTATTTGTTGTATCGGCATTTGTTGTACAAGAAGAAGAAACAAAAAGTACCATTAAAATTAGTAATGATTTTTTCATTCGATTTCTAAATTTATGGATACCAAATTCTAAAATTTATCCATCACTTCTTGCGTTACACCAGTTGCTGAAAACCCTCCGTCGTGAAATAAATTTTGCATGGTAACGTAACGTGTTAAGTCTGAAAACATAGCAACGCAGTAATTGGCACAATCTTCTGCTTTGGCATTACCCAATGGACTCATAGCCTCAGAATAACTAATAAATTTATCAAATCCCCCTACTCCACTTCCTGCCGTAGTTACCGTTGGCGACTGTGAAATGGTATTTACCCGAACTTTCTTTTTCATTCCATAATGATAACCAAATCCTCTGGCGATTGATTCAAGTAAAGACTTTGCATCAGCCATATCGTTGTAATCAGGGAAAATTCGTTGAGCTGCAATGTACGTCAAGGCGACTACAGAACCCCACTCGTTCAATGCGTCTTGCTTCATACAAACCGACAAAGTTTTATGCAAAGACATTGCCGAAACATCCAAGCTAGTTTTGTACCATTCGTAGTTTAAATCGGTATAGTGTTTTTTCTTTCTAACGTTTGGCGACATACCTATTGAATGCAAAATAAAGTCTATTTTTCCACCCAAAATTTCTTGTGCTTGGGTAATTAAATTTTCTAAATCCTCCACCTTTGTAGCGTCAGCAGGGATAACCTGAGCACCAGTTTCTTCGGCTAATTTATTTATATCTCCCATTCGCATCGCTATCGGAGCATTGGTCAACACAAATTCAGCTCCTTGTTTATGTGCTTCTTGTGCTACTTTCCAAGCAATTGACATTTCGTTTAATGCACCGAAAATAATTCCTTTCTTACCTTTTAATAATCCTTGTACCATGGGTGTTTAATTTTGTAGTTTGAGTGCAAATATATTTATTTCTACGATAAAAATAGCCTCCAACCTATCCTATTTATAAACAAATGTTTAATTTTGCATAGGTGTTTCATTCTCTTGAGTTAGAAATACTTTCTAAAAAAATTATATGATATGATGATTTTAAAATTAATTGGACTTTCAGTCATTTTATTAGGATTGGGGTTCGCGGGAATAGCCATTAAAATATGGGCAAAAAAAGACGGTAAATTTGCAGGTACTTGTGCGAGCAGTAGCCCCATTCTGAATGAAGGAAACGAATCCACTTGTACTGTTTGTGGAGCAAGACCAGACGAAAAATGTAAAAACTAATGATTTGGGCGTTCCCCTCATTATCAATAAACACATATCGCTACGCTAAACGTGTTTGTTGAAAATGAGGGTCGGGCTATCACTACTCACTCTTTTGGTTTGTTGCATATATGCAACAAACCAAAAGAGTGAGTAGTGATAGCC
>JALWSJ010000029.1 GCA_026993705.1 Flavobacteriales bacterium | reverse complement strand
AATTCAGTTTCTTTTGCAAAAAACGGAATCTCCCTGATACATCTATGAACCATTTGGCAGTAGCCTCTAAAGAATGTCTATCTTTTTGTACAAAGATATGGTTCTCGTCTTCTAGTATTTCAAGGCGTGTTATTTCAGCGGGTTGCCATACAACAACTCCTTTTTTCTTACATTCTTCTAGTAAGTCGGTATCTAGAATTTTACGGTCGAAATGATAACCGTTTGCAATGGATTTTTGTGAGGGACTAGCAAATTCTAGGCGTTTACCATTCTCGAAAAACAAAAAACGCAAACCGCTTTTTCGTGCGTGTTTTTTTAAAATATGGTCAATACCTAAGCGGTTAAGAAATACAGAGGAAACGTCTGAGGTTGACTCTCCAATTTTATCGGAAAACTTGGCTTGTTTTTCAATGATTAACACTCTTAATTGAGGTGCTTTACGTTTGATGTTTAAAGCAAACAGTGAACCGTTGATTCCTCCACCTAAAATAGCAATATCGAATGATGCTTTATTCATGCTCTTTTGCCAAGTTCTACGACTTCTAAATCTTTTATCGTTCCTTTATCCAAGGTGAACCGCAATAACGTTCGTACTTTGTGAATACCATAAACACCTGCTGCACCTGGATTCATATAGAGCATATTCAAACGTTTATCCATTTGAACCTTACAGATATGCGTGTGTCCGCAAACAAATAGTTGTGGCGGGTTTTTCGCCAGTTTTTCTCGTATTCTATAGTCGTAAACATAGGGACGCCCTCCTATATGCGTCATCCATACGGTTACGCCTTCCATTGTAAATTTTTGATGTTCGGGAAATTCTGCTCTTGCTATATGGTTATCGATATTTCCATAAACGACTTTTACTGGTGCTATATCTCTTAGTCTATCGATGACAGAAATATCGCCTATGTCTCCTGCATGCCAAATTTCATCGCAAGAGCTGAGATACTTTACATAGCGTTCATCGAAATGACCGTGTGTGTCTGATAATAGTCCTATTCTTTTCAAGGTTGTTTAATAATGTTTGAGGAACTTACGACCTTAAATCCGTAAGTGCAGTTTTATTTTTACGCAACTTTAAATTCAGACTCTTTCATTTCAATAATAAATTTAACATTAGCTTTTAATGCACTAAATACTTTTAGAATAGTCTCAATTGTAACATTTTTTGTATTTCTTTCGAGTTTGGATATTTGTGATTTCTGAACACCAATTAATTGACCAAGCTGTTCTTGAGTTAAATTACGTTCTTTTCGGATAGACTTTATCATTTGCCCAAGTAATTCCATTCGTAAATCAAATTCGTATTTATCACGTTCTGGTGTTCCAACTTTACCAAGGTCTATATCTTTAAGTTGATCAAGCGTCATCATTTTCATTTTTTCTTTATTTGTTGCCATTTCTTTAATCTTTTTGTTTGAAATATTCCGTTCTGATTTGATTTACTTTGACTATTTCTGCTTTTGATATTTTACTTACCTTTTTCACAATTCCATGAGTTGAGTTTTCTTCTCGCTCATTTTCTTCGCGTTAGGGATAGAAGTGGCATCCTTTTGGGTTGTTGCACCTATGCAACCCAAAAGATATAACGGATAGCCCGACCATTACGGTGTTAAAAGCTATGTAGTGCAACGTAACAGCTTTTCAATGCCGTAATGGGAACGCCCAAATCTTCTTACTTTTCGTCATCAAAAACTTCGATGCTCTTGTTTACGGTGATTAAATCGGTAAATTGTCCTTTGAATCGGGTGGCTTTTACCAAGTGGTTGTCTATCCAATGATAATTACCGCCTCTTGGTTTGCCGAATAATATACCGTGATACTTAAATCCGTGTTTATTTAGCCATTTTTCGGTAACTTCTCGGTGAGCTTCGGTTCGGGATGTAAAAAATGTGATGATATGTCCTTCATCGTACCATTTGTTTAATATTTCCAAAGCATCGGGATAGGGTTTGCAAGTTGCCATTCGCTCGGGTTCTTCGTTGGGAACATCATCGGTAATGGTTCCGTCAATGTCGATAAGGTAATTTTTTACATCATCTCCCAATACAGGGCTGATTTTGTTACCTTGTGCGTCTAGTGCTTCTTTTAATTCTTTGTCTTTGTTCATTTGTATAATAATTGAAAAGCCAAAAATAAAGCATTCTATGTTATTATTCCTAATTAAACTCCAGATTTATTGGTTATCTTTGTTCAACTTAAATAAAACATAATAATGGATTTGAAATTAAAGAAACCTATTGCTTTTTTCGATTTGGAGGCAACGGGACTAAACATCGCAAAGGATAGAATTGTAGAAATAGCTATTCAAAAAATATATCCTTCGGGAAAACGTGAGTCATACGTTAAGAAAATCAACCCAACAATTCCTATTCCTATTGAATCTTCGGAGATACACGGAATTTATGAT
Source organism: Flavobacteriales bacterium (assembly GCA_026993705.1). Classification (GTDB taxonomy): domain Bacteria; phylum Bacteroidota; class Bacteroidia; order Flavobacteriales_D; family Parvicellaceae; genus S010-51. Next base: position 28,592 of record JALWSJ010000029.1, on the reverse strand, counting down.
ATCGACATAATTGACGCTCCAACGTTTAAAGATGTTGCTGAAGAGATTAATACGTTTATTGGCAATGCTGACTTAGCTGGGTATAATTCTAATCGGTACGATGTTCCTCTTCTGATTGAAGAGTTTTATAGAGCGGGAGTAGATTTTGATTTATCGGAAAGAAAAACTGTTGATGTGCAAAACATTTTTTATAAAATGGAACAAAGAACGCTTTCGGCTGCGTACAAGTTTTATTGCGAAAAAGAAATAGAAAATGCCCATACGGCAGAGGCAGATATCAACGCAACCGTTGAAGTATTGGAAGCTCAATTGGATAGATACGACGAATTGGAAAACGACATTGATTTTTTAAGTGAGTTTTCTACAATGGGCGGAAAGTCTTTAGATTTCGCTCAGCGAATCGCTTTAAACGAAGAAGGTGAACCAATTATAAACTTCGGTAAACACAAAGGAAAAACAGTGAAAGAAGTTTTTAAGAAAGAACCGGGGTATTACAGTTGGATTATGAATGCTGATTTTTCTTACGATACGAAAAAGCATTTTGAAAAACTGTGGAAAGAGTACAAAGGGTAACCTTTTGTTTGTTTTTGAGTATGTGTACTCGGAAAATATAAAACAGGAAAATGATAAAGTTAGTATTGATAATTACTTTTTTGACAGGGATGATTGCGCCTTATTTTGCACAACAAATCGAGAAAAAAGAAGTCAAAAGAGAACCAATAGTAAACTATTGGGACAAAGACAAGAAACATATACGAAGTAAAGGCTATCTTAACGTTTCTGGTTTCTCAGACGTGGGGCAAAAAACGGGGCGTTGGGTCTATTATTACAAAAATGGAGAGGTTGAAGAATCTTCAGTTTATGTTAATGGTAAATATCATGGTAAAGTCGTTCAAATGTACGAAAATGGAAAACTGAAGAACGAAGGTTACTTTAAATTCGGCATACAAGATAGTGTGTTTAAAAGTTTTTACCCCAATGGAAAATTAAGAGAAACAGGAGAGTTTGCCAAATTACCCGACAGTATCCTGCTTGAACCTTACAAATATTGGCAAGAGTTGGATTTTTTTGAACTCGTAAAAATAGGAAAGTGGAAATATTACTACGAGAGCGGAAATCCATATATGGTGTTAATCTACAAACAAGGAGATACCAATGAATATTTAACCTCTTATTGGGATGCAGAAGGAAAACAAACAGTAGTCAACGGAAACGGTTTTGTAAAAGAGTATTATCATTCAGGCAGACCAAAATTAGAACAACAATACACCAACGGATTGCCCGACGGTAAATATACAGAATGGAATGCTAATGGCACGGTTAGAAACGAAGGTTATTACAAAAAAGGATTGAAAGACGGAGAATGGAAACGTTGGAATTTTGTTTCACACACCCTCTACCAAATCGAACACTACAAAGAGGGAGAAAAAGATGGTCTCTTTCAGGAATATACTCCCGATGAAGTGCTGGTTATTTCAGGAAATTACAAAGACGGAGAAAAAGAAGGAGAATGGGAATACTTCTTTGAAAACGGAGCAAAAGACATGAAAGGACCTTTCAAAGAAGGAAAACAACACGGATTTTGGCAATATTGGTATCCAAACGGTCAACTATATTACAAAGGAAATTTTGAAAACGGTAAAAAAGAAGGCGAATGGAATTTCTTCTATAAAACAGGAGAAAAATGGAAAACAGGTAACTACAATAACGACCTAAAAGAAGGCTTGTGGACAACATGGTACGAAAACGGACAAGAAGCCTTTGAGGGAGTATTTAACCAAGGAAAAGAACAAGGGCTTTGGACTTCGTGGTACGAAAACGGCGTAATGAAAGACAGAGGAAGCTACGACCACGGACAAATGAACGGAGAATGGACAGGTTGGTATCCCAACGACCAAAAACGCTATCATGGGTTCTATAAAGACGACTTAAAAGTAGGAAAATGGCAGTTCTGGTCTTCCAAAGGACAACTGAAAAAAGAAGGCGAATTTCAAGCCCTAAAACCTAAAACCACCAAAAACTCAATCCTTGTAGATACACCTCAACTTACCAGTTACCGACACGGAAAATGGAAAACCTACGACCCTGCATACGGAGCAATCGAAAGCGAAGGAAATTACAGCTATGACAAACAAACAGGCGTCTGGAAATTCTACTATCCCGGCGGAAAAATCATCGTATCCGAAAACACCTTTAAAGACGGTAAATTAGACGGCGTATCCAAAATGTACACACGCAAAGGCAAACTACAATCCGAAATCAATTACAAAAACGGATTAAAACACGGTATCGCAACCATATACGATTCAAAAGGGAAAAAAATAGTATCCAAAAAACTCTATAAAAAAGGGGTGTTAAAAAAAGATTTGCTTTTGGATAAGTAATATTTGGGCGTTCCCCTTTTCTGAAAAAGACACATATCGCTCACGCTTTACGTGTCTTTTTCAGAAAAGGGTCGGGCTATCCGTTATATCTTTTGGGTTGCATAGGTGCAACAACCCAAAAGGATGCCACTTCTATCCCTAACGTGTGTGAAATGAGTGCTAAGAAAATGAGTTTTAGTTTTTTTTAGACGATGAAAAAAATCTTTGCATAGCACCCGCTATGGAAATATTTTTTGAAGAAGTATAAAAGAAATAAAAACATTTTATGGTGATTATTTTATACAGGTTAGGGATTCCAACTAACGTAAAAATAGAGTACTAAAAATCAATAGATTATGAAATTACCTAAATTTTTACGTTAGCTCAAAAACTCAACTGTTTTTCACAGTCGCTTAATAGTCCCTAACGCAACACACGAATACGAACACAAAACACACGTTCACCCAAAGAGGCTTGTTGAATTTAGAAAAAAACATCATCTTTGTAAAGGAAGAAAAATACAAAACCTATGGCAACAACAGAAACAAATAAAACAGAAACTAAACCCAACAAGAAAAAAGACGGAATCTATATCATAGCAATCGTATTGTTATTGGGAGCAGTCGGATATTTGAGCTATGCAATAGGCAACCTAAAAAAGGAAACCAATGCAAAAAAAGAATCCATTGCCAATTTAGCAAAAGAAAAAGACGACTTAAACACCATCCTAAAAAATTCAGGATTGATAGAAGAGGCTGACGACGAAACCCTTCGCCAAAACCTGCAAGCACTACTTGACCAATACGATAATATAGAAATCGAAAATCAAGAAATGCAAGACAGCATCAACAACCAAAAGGCGAAAATTGAAGAATTGCTTAGTGAAGTTGACGATTTAAAACACAAACAAAAAAGAGATTGGGGAAAAATCTATAAACTAAAAAAAGAAACAGAAACTCTTCGTAAAATCATGAAAGGCTACATCCACACGATTGACTCATTAAACACTCTCAACGGAAATCTGCAACAAACAATTGTAGTAAAAGATAACCAAATTAATAAAATCTCATCTGAAAGAGACTTGGTAAAAAGTGAACTCGACAAAACCAAAAACATGGTAGAATTGGGTTCTGTTTTACAAACAGCAGGAATAAACTCATTGGCTATACTTGTTAAAAAAAGTGGTAAACAAGTTGAAACCACACGTTCTAAAAGAGCAAACATGATTAAATCTTGCTTTACTATCATAGAAAATAAAATAGCCCAAGCAGGAAACAAAGACATAATCATGGTGGTGAAAGACCCTAGCGGAAATACACTTACCAACAGTAGTTCTTTTACCTTTAAAACAGCCGATGGAAAAGAAATAAAAGGTAGCGTAAAAAGACAAATTAACTACCAAAATCAAAATGTAGATTTATGTATCTATTTTGAATTGGAACAGACCATTGGTGGTGGTACATACACAACCGATATTTATGCCGACGGTCATAAAATAGGATCAACTACTTTTGCATTAAAATAACAAACATGAAAACATTAAAAATAATTACCCTATTTATAGTAAGCATTTTCTCTCTATCAGGTTGCATAGAAGACAACTTTAAAAACATAGACATAAAACCAGAAGCAACAGGAGATATAGGAAAGATAGTAGTCGTATTAGACAAGCCCTATTGGGACAGCGACCTCGGAAAAGCCATAAAAGAAACCCTATCTGCACCTGTAGAAACATTACCTCAAGAAGAACCCTTATTCGATGTTCTTCTCGTTGACAACCGCTCATTTACAGAGGGATTGAGAACCAACCATACCATTATTATTTTTGACATAAATAAAGATAAAAAAGGAATATTTTTAAACTTCAACAAGCCCCAAAAAGATGTATGGGCAAAAGGTCAAACGGTTTACAAAATATCTGGAAACAATACAAGTGATGTAGCCGAACAATACCTACGCTATGCACCAAGTCTAATCAAAGAACTAGAAAATTCAACCATTTCTTTATTGCAAAGAGAATACAAAAGCAATTATAACAAAGCAATAAAAGAAGAATTGGAGATAACAATGAACTTAGCCTTATATGTTCCCAACACAATGACTTTGGCAGAAAACTTTAATGAGCTGATTTGGATGCAACAAATAAGAGAAAAGAAATCAGATGGCTTAATGAACGAAATTCAACAGGGATTAATCGTATATACCTATCCTTTTCTTGATGACAGCACCTTTACACTAAACTACCAAATAGCTAAAAGAGACAGCATACTCAAAAAATACATACACGGAACAAAGGAAGGCACGTATATGACCACCGAAAAAACAAGAGGGTTTGAACCCCAAGCCATAGAAAAAGAATACAACGGAGAATACGTTATGGAAGTACATGGGGTTTGGAAAATGCAAAACAGTTTAATGGGAGGACCTTTTGTCAGCGTTAGCCGATACGACAAAAAACGAAATCGAATCATAACCGTAGAAGGGTATGTATTTGCCCCAAAATTTAAAAAACTAAAATACCTTAGAGAATTAGAGGCTATGATTTATACTTTGGAATACTAACACTCAAAAGTAAAATCATTACTTCATAGAAGTATGTTAATAACTATAACGAAGTAACATCGTATTAAGGAGATAAAGATATTATTTTTGTTTTCTTATGCTTATTCGTGTTTTCACCATATTATTACCGATAGTTTTCGCTATAAAACTATCCCTTGCTCAAGACACAACTACCTTGTCAATAGATTCAATAGCTAACGACTCAACGACAACAGTTGATACCATCACCTATCTACCTCCACAATTTGCATTAAGTCCTCTGTTTTATAAAAAACGTTACAAAGAAACCGACCTAATGTACAAGATAGTGGACAATTGGGGAAACGGTTTTGATAGTCTGTATGGCACAAGGAATATGCGACCTATCCTGCATGGTGTAGCTTATAGAGGAGGAGCTAACAACTATTTTCATAAAACCAATAAAAGAAAAAACAGCAACCCCTTACCTAATGATGGAGTTGATAACTTATGCAAAGAAGGGTTTTCTCATTCCATTTACCTATACAGAACAAATTGGGAAAGTGCACCACCAATTGATACGTGCAAATGTGTCAATTCTTCCAAAAACATCATGCAATACGACCAGTTCGACTACTTTGATGACGAACATGTGTACAAAATGTTAGAAATCGTGTATAAAAGTGCAATCGACTCTACTTTAGGCCCTGTATATTTACATTGTTGGAATGGTTGGCACGCGTCAGGTTTTATCTCAGCTATCATACTTAAGCAATTTTGTGGCATGAGCGATTTAGATGCGGTTACTTATTGGGATTTAGGAACGGATGGAGCAAATGGAAGTCCACGTTACAATAAAATAAGAGAAAGGATTCGTAAGTTCAAACCCTATTCCGAGTTTCTTTTATACGATTCACTACAAAATGCAATATGCCCACCAATGCCCACAGTTATTGACAGCAGTCAATTACATATTGGAATAGAACACTTGGTAATTGTTCCGGAAGCAATTCCTTTAAACACTGTTTTAATCTTAAACAATGTAAAGTTTCAACCAAACAAAACAACTTTACCTAACCCCGATGCCAACCCTGATTTACAAAATATCATAAAAGCCTTTCAAAAAAGCCCTGACTTACGCTTGGAAATAGGCGGACATACAGACCGCTCAGGAAATGAGGTAAAGAACAGACAATTATCTAATGCCAGAGCACAATTTGTTTACGACTATTTAATCAAAAAAGGAATACCGCAAAAAAACCTTACTTACAAGGGCTATGGTTCATCAAAACCTGCATATTCAAATCGAACAAAAGGAGGACGAGCGGCAAATAGAAGAATAGAAGTAAAAGTATTGCATAAAAAAGCTGAATCATCCGACAAATTAGTAGATGAAGTTGATCCTTTTGAACTAAAACAAAAGACGACACTTAAAGACTTATTAACTAAAAAAGTGGGCGAATCTCTATTACTTAATCACGTAATGTTCGAACCTAACATGTTTGAATTATCAGATAGCTCGGCTATTCAAGTAGACTCCTTGGCCGAAATTATGAAATACAACACTCATCTAAACATTGAAATAGTAGGTTACACTGATAAATCTGGAATAGAAGATAAAAATATAACTCTCTCAACCAATAGAGCAAAAGCAGTTTATGATAGATTAATTGAGAAAGGAATTTCTTCGGGACGCTTATATTTTTCGGGATGCGGAAGTGAAAACCCCATTGCAACAAACGCTTATCGTTGGGGGAGAGATTTAAATAGAAGAATAGAGATTGTAATCTTACCTTAACAGAATCAACCTGAAATCCGAAAGTGATTTCACTATAAAAGGTCAAAACGTACATTATCTTTAGCTACGATGAGAAACGAAAGACGAGTATTGTCAATAATGATACAGATTGGTTTTGGGATAGAACTTCACTTGCAGATTTAAAGTTTACACAAAAAAAAACACTCTACCTTTCAGACAGAGTGTTAGTGTTTCATCTATTTTATTTAAACCGTTAAGGTATCCATGACTGATTAGCAATCATCAACGCTTCCTGAACAGTTATTCTATCGCCATTATTATACGCAGCCACAAAAGGCCCATCGAAATCATATTTATTTAGTTTATTTCTATTATCTCTTGCTTTTTTATAAGTATCATAACCATTTGTGGTATATTTTACCCAACCTTCATGATTTTCAATATTGACAGGACCACTATACCCAAATCTTTTTTTTATGAATCTTTTAGAAACAGTATTATGGGCAGCAATGACTTGAACTCTAAATTTAATTCCATTTGTGTTTGTCGTTCCCATGGAAGTTGTTCCATTAGAAGGAGATCCACTTCCGTTTCCTGTGTCAGAAGAACTTGTTTTATAAGAAGTGTCTCCAAAACCCTCATTAGAATTTCCTGTACCCCTAGAACTAGTATTTGACGAATTATTTGATGAAGGTGTATTAGCTACAAAACCTTCTTCAACTTCAAAAGACGTTGGTTCTATTACTACCTTTTTTGGACGGTCATTTTCAACTAAAAATTCAGCAGAAAAAGAACCTCGTATATTATAAGTTCCGCTAACATTTCCTTCAGGAACAAGTCTGTATTTTACCGTTAAAGACTGTTTGCCCATAGGTATTTGACTCCATAAAAATTTTGCAGCTCCATCAGCAAACTTAAATACTGCTCCTTCTGTTTCTAGTTTTTCTGCTCTAAAACCACTTGGGACTTCTTCTTTTAATCGAGCAAAACCTTTATTTATTCCTTTGTTTATTGTAACAGAAACGATATAGGAATTTCCACTTTTTACTATATTTCTAGAGCAAGTAACCCCATCATCTCCAGTAGGTACAGCTTCAGCTTTCTCTGTTTCAGGTGTTTCCTCTTCTGACTCTTCTACAATATCTTCCTCTTCAGCTTCTTCTGTGGGTTTAATTTCTTCATCCGGGGTACCAACTTCTACAACCTCTTCCTCAGTCTCATCAATTGGGGTCGAATCTTCTACAACTTCTTCTTCTACGACCTCTTCTATTGTTTCAGAAACATCTTCCTGTGTCGGAGTTGATTCCAGTGTAGTAATAGGTGTTGTTTCATCTTCAGGATTAACCGCTATAGCTGTTTCTGTCTCTTCTCCTCCTTCATCCACATCTACTTCTTCTTCAGGTTCAGATGTTGCAACCGGAGCATCTCCACTAACAGTAAAAGTAAAAGGCTCTATATCCATTTTCTTACGCTCATCAACATCCAGATAAGAAAATTGTCCCGTAATGGTTTTTGTGCCACTCGCATCACTATCTGCTATTATTCGATATTTTAAAGTTACGTTGGCATCTGACTGTATAGAATACCATATAAACAAACCACTTGTTTCATTAAAAGAAAAAGATGCTCCCGCACTCTCTACTTCCTCTAATTCTATTCCGCTTGCTTTTGACAAGTCCAACTTTAAACGTGCAGGACCTTGAACACCTTCTTTACTAATATTTATGGTAACTTCAATCTCATCACCAGGAGCAACAGAAGAAGGTCCACTTTGCGTAATTGTTATGTTTCCAATATAAAGTAATGGAACCATCATTAACCCTACTAAATTCAATGATATAAAAAGTGATTTATACATAAATAATGTTGTTTTCTTTGTTGATAACTTTTGTTATTGTTGATAAAGGTAGTTTCTTTTTTTTATAAAACAAACCTTCTCTTTATTTTTTTTACTGTTCAAAGAAATATTCCATTAAATCGTTCAAATCTGTAGCCGTTAAATTATTCGATCCATCAAGTGCTCCATCAAAGGCGGCGTTCATTTCGGAAGTCGAAATTAACCCATCTTTATTTGTGTCAACACTTTGTAAACGCTCAGGTATCTTTGATTTTCCAATCTTACCTTCTTCGTGGTCTTTTTTAATACCGTCAAATATCTTATCTAGAGTTTTTGTACTAGCTTCTTCTTCTGAAAAAGTTGTTTTACGTTCAGTAATGATTTTATTTCTTTCTTCTATTCGTTGCTGAATCAACGCGTCGGTAATTGTTCTCCCTACTTCGTCAACTGCCATACCTTTTTCGGTATTCGGTTCTTGATCCAAATAATCAGGAACGCCGTCTTTATCAGTATCAATTGGGCATCCTTTCTTGTCTACTTTTACATCCCATCTGGTTCCTTGGCACTCATCATTTATATCCTTTACACCATCTTTATCCTTATCTCCTTTGTCAATTTTCTTAACATCTACATCTTCATACATTGGGTCTTTTGGTGCTTTTTTTCGTAAAATATAGTGCAATGAGAAACCTGTATTAAAATAACTATCCTTTTTAGAATCATCACTCACATTATCTATATAATCACTCATCAACAAAGAGTACGTAGCATAAAACCTTCCTTGAAAACGTTCGGTAATTTTCCATTTTAATCCTAGTGTAAAAGGGATTGAAATTGTTGATTTTGAATAGCTACCTGAAAGAGCTGTTTCATACATATAATCTCTTTTGGTTTTCATTGAGTCAGTATAGACACTCGGTGCATTCTCATCATTCTGATCAATAGTTCGAATTGAGCCATCATTCCAATAATAGTAATTATTACCATCTTTATCTTTTAAATCAGTTTTCGAATCAAATCCGAAAAAATGAACCCCCGCCGATAAATATGGAGAAAAAGGAGATTGCTTTTTCATCACAATATCATTATCAAAATTAAAAATAAAATTAACACCTACTTGATTAAAATTTGCTAAAAAATTTCGATGTAAATTACTATCTAAATTATTTTCATTATAGGATAATTGTCCTTTGAGATAGGCTAACTCAACCCCCAGAATTTTTCCAAATCTTCTTTCGAGACTAAGGTTAAAATATGGCTTTGTATTACTTAATAAGGATTCTTCTGATTTTCCTACTAAATCGCCTCTATACCCTGCAACACCAACACCTCCGCCAACGGTTAATAAATTTCTCTTTTCTTCATCTTGCCCTAAAGCAAATAAATAGCATCCTACTACTGATAAAAGTACTATAAATAATTTCTTCATTTTTTTTATTCTTCTTATTGTTCAAAGAAATAATCTATTAAGTCATTTATTGTATGAACGGTTAAATTATTCGTTCCTGCAAAAAAGCCATCTAAAGCATCAGATACTTCTTTTGGTGAAATCAGCCCATCGTTATTGATGTCCGCCTCTTTTAAATGAGCAGGAATTCCTCCATCGGCGTTATGTTTTTCTTTAATCTCATCAAATATTTTATCTAACGTCGCTTGTGAAGAATTTTCAGAGAAAGTTGTGTGTCTTTCTGTAAATAAAGCCATTCTTTCTCTTCTTCTTTCTTCAATTAACTCCTGTGTAAGAGCTCTACCATACTCATCTACAACACTTCCTTCAGGTGTATCTTCTTCTACATCTACATAATCAGGTATTCCATCTTTATCTTTATCCAAAGGGCATCCTTTTCCGTCAACCTCTACTCCTCTCATTGTTCCTTGGCATTTGTCTATATCATCTTTTACCCCATCTTTGTCAGAGTCCATTGCATCAACCTTAGCAAAATCCACGTCATCGAACCTGTGTTTTAATTCTTTTGTTCTCGCTTTCAAAACATAATGCAATCCCATTCCTACATTTATCGAATAATCATTTTTGCCATTGTTTATATTGTCTACCCAATCTGTAAAAATAAGATTATATGTACCAAAGAAACGAGCATTGAAACGTGGTGTTATCTTCCACTTCAATCCAAGTGTAAGCGGAACAATAAAGCTGTTATGAGCATAATTTACAGCAGAATCTTTTAATTTAGTTTCATAAACATAATCCCGATATAAAGGCTTGGCATTCGGAGCATCTTTATCCCATTGCGGAACATCGTTTATTGTTCCATCTGACCAATAATAGTAAGGATTACCATTCTTGTCTTTTAAGTCGGTATAAGAATCAAATTTAAAATAATGAAAACCAGCAGAAAGATAGGGGGCAAATGGTGTTTTTCTTTTGATAATAATATCATTATCAAAATGAAAAATCACATTCAATCCAACCTGCATTGTTTTGGATTCAAAATTTCTATTTAATAGAGTGTCCCTCGAATGTTCGTTGTAAGACAACTTTCCCATACTTCCATCTAGCTGAAAACCCAAAACTGAACCAAATCTACGTTCTAAATTCACATAATATACTTCACGAATATTCGACAAAGGCGAAACTTCTCCCTTCGCACCTAAATCACCGAAAAAGCTGGCAAAACCGACTCCACCTCCAACGGTAACCAAGTCAATTCTTCCCGTATTCGGGTATTGAGCCATCCCGAAAATAGAGCATATAGAAAAAATAAATGTAGGTATATAATAACGCATAGGTTTTCTCAGTTTTAGTAATAAATAAATACTCAACAAGCCATTCTTAAAATGAACAAGGTCAAAATCAAAACGGTTTGTTGAGTAAATTTAAATAAAAAAAAGTTATTAACAATTTTTAAAGTGCTTTTTCTTAAAAATTAGGAGATAACATATGCTTATTATAGAATTTGTTAATTTCTTCAACCGCTTCATCAGCCGTATCCACTAATACCATTAAATCCATATCTCCCGGACTTATGTTTTGATGTTTTTCTTCAATTACTTTTTTTATCCAGACCAGTAATCCACTCCAAAATTCTTTTCCAACCAAGATAATAGGGAATCGACCTGTTTTACCTGTCTGAACAAGAGTTATCGCCTCAAAAAGCTCATCTAAAGTCCCAAACCCACCGGGCAAGACAATAAATCCTTGAGCATATTTAACAAACATTACTTTTCGAACAAAAAAGTAATCAAAGTTGATTAATTTATCGCTATCTATATAAGGATTCCCCTTCTGTTCAAAGGGTAATTCAATATTCAATCCAACCGATATACCTCCGCCTTTTTTAGCTCCTTTATTTCCTGCCTCCATTATTCCGGGACCTCCACCGGTAATCACGCCATAATCATTTTGCGTAAGCTTATAAGCGATTTCTTCAGCCAACTTGTAATATTTATTATCCGGCTTTGTTCTAGCCGAACCAAAAATAGAAACACAAGGACCTATCTTGCCTAATCGTTCGTACCCATCAACAAACTCAGACATGATCTTAAAAACAGCCCAACTATCATTTGTTCTAATCTCATTCCACGTTTTTTGTTTAAACGCCTCTTTTACTCTATCTCTTTCTTCACTCATAATGTAATATTTTAATTTTTATTCGCCCGAATAAACGAGCAATGATTAATTTTACTGCCCCATAAGGTGCATATCTTGTTTCTTTTTATCTTCCGGACTCAAATCATTATCCGGACAAGACATCATATTTCTTTTTCTCAGAAAGGCAAATCTAATAGAAAAAATAATAGGTTTATAACGACTACTGAAAATTCCGTAAGTAGATTTTCCTTTCTCCCATTCCATAACATTCAGAATCGGCACTTCTATACTCGGAATAATAAACAAATTTCCACGAGCTTTTATCCCGTAACCTATTTTATAATGAAGAGAAAATAATGTACGACCTGTGTTATCACTTCCAGATCCATTACTCTCATATTTCTCCATAAACTTATAATCTAAATTTACTCCCAAACTGTTTTGTATAAATGTATAATCCCCCCTTTGCCAAATATTATTAACATTAAAATTTCCCAAAATATAGTTTTGTTTAAATACCGCCTTACTCCCTGCAAATTCCTCGGTTCCGCTCAATCTCTTATAAGCCAAACTATAATCAAAATAATTAAAAACATTCCCCTCATCTTTAAATATTTGAAATCTGCCGACTTCCGCATAGACTGCAATTCGTCCCTTCTGCGTTATGTCTCGTTTTTCATCTTTAGTTTTACGCCCCCACATATAAGTTATACCCGGAGCAAACATCCATCCCCCTCTTCTATACGTTCGATATTGAACCAATGCTTTTTTCTTACGCGTAAATAAGTCTTGCCCCATTACCCCAAAAGCAAGTGATAAAACAAAAAATAGTGAAATAAATCTCAACATAGACCCATTAATTTAGAAAAGCAAAAGTAAACAATTATACCATTTGAATATTAAAAAGAGATGAAAGAAAGTGAGTTTTAGTTTCCTTAGACAATGAATGCGAATTTTGCATAGCTCAAGGTATGGAAAATGTTTATGAAGAAATATAAGGAAAATAAAAATATTTTATTAGGTTCGTTTCAATGTTTAAATGGTATTAGAACTGTGAAAAACGGCAAAAGAAAAAACATGTCATAGACCAAAGATTAGGGCGTTCCCATTACGGCATAAAAAAGCAATGTAGTACAACGAAATTGCTTTTTAACGCCGTAATGGTCGGGCTATCACTACTCACTCTTTTGTGTCGCATAAGTGCAACAACACAAAAGGAGTTCAAACACACCGTTCTATCCCTAACGCGGGTAAAATTGACAAAGAGAAAGTAATTTTTGGTTTCTTAGACGATAAAAATACTTCGGATAAAACACATTACCACATATCTATTTCTCCTTCAAAAACCTTAGCTACAGCTCCGGTTAACCAAATATCGGTAAAACCTTTTTCTTTATTGTAACGAAAATCAACCCATAAATCTCCGCCTAGAGGTTTTAGGTGCAGTGGTCCTTCTTTTAAATTGTTTCGTAAGGCAATACTTAAAGCACTTGCCGTAACACCTGTTCCGCAAGATAAAGTTTCGTTTTCAACCCCTCTTTCATACGTTCTTATTTTGTAGTAATTTCCTTTGTCTTCTATATAATTAACGTTTGTTCCCCCTGTACTTTTGTAGGCTTCATCGTAGCGTATTGCTCTGCCTTTCTGTACAATATCCAACTCATCAATAGAGGTGGTATAAGTAACATAATGCGGTGAACCTGTGTTTAGAAAATCATAATCGGGATGTTGCTCAACTACAGGAACATCGTTCATTTTTAATTTAATGAGGCTGTTTTCCATAACGTATGCTTCGTGTTCGCCATCCGTTGAAAGAAAACGCGTGTGTTTGTCAATCATTCCCAAAGAATGAGCAAAATGAACAGCACAACGACTACCGTTTCCACAAAAACTTTGTGAGCCGTCAGGATTGTAAAAAAGCATTGTGAAATCAAGTCCTTCAGTATTGTTTTCGATGAGGATAAGTCCGTCAGAGCCTATACCGAATTTTTGTTGACATATAAAATGAATTGTTTCAGCGTTTTTTGGAAAATCATTATTTCGATTATCGATAACGACAAAGTCGTTTCCCGTTCCTTGATATTTTATAAATTTTTGCATTAAAATTATATAAGTTTGTTTTCGATTAAGTATGCTGCAATTTGTACTGCGTTAGTTGCTGCTCCTTTTCTAAGGTTATCGGCAACAATCCACAAATTTAGGGTATTATCTTGAGAAAAATCACGTCTTATTCGTCCTACAAAAACATCGTCTTTGTTTTTTGCAAATAGTGGCATCGGATAGATGTTGGATTCGGGGTTGTCTTGTAAAATAACACCGGGAGTTTGTGCGATTTCTTTTTTGATGTTGTCAATAGAAAAGTGTTTATGCAATTCTGCATTTACCGATTCGCTGTGTCCTCCTTCTACGGGAACACGAACAACCGTAGCAGTTATTTCGATGTTGTTATCATTAAATATTTTGCGTGTTTCTTCTACAAGTTTTTGTTCTTCTGTTGTGTAACCGTCTTCCAAGAAATCACCTCCGTGCGGAAGACAATTTTTGTCGATAGGATAAGGATATACCATTTCTCCTTGTATTCCCTGTCTTTCGTTTTCAAGTTGATGTACGGCTTTTACACCGGTACCCGAAACGGATTGATAAGTGGAGATGACCAAGCGTTTTAACCCGTATTTTTTCTGAAGGGAAGATAAAGCTAAAACCATTTGGATAGTAGAACAATTGGGATTGGCAATGATTTTATCCTCTTTGCTTAGGATTGAAGCATTTATTTCAGGAACAATCAGTTTTTTAGTTTCGTCCATTCGCCACGCTGAAGAATTATCGATTACCGTTGTATCTACTTGTGCAAATTTTGGTGCCCATTCTTTGGAAATTGCTCCTCCTGCCGAAAAAATAGCGATGTCCGGTTTTTTAGAAAGGGCTTGTTCCAAACTTTGAATGGTTCTTGTTTTTCCGTTCCATGTTATGTGTTTTCCAACATTTTTGGCTGATGCTACGGGAATGAGTTCGGTTACATTCAGCTTACGTTCTTCCAATATTTTGAGTATTTGTTCTCCTACCATTCCGGTAGCTCCTATTACAGCTATTTTCATAGTTCAAAAATACGATATTACCATAGATGTGAGAAGGAAACGATTATTTTTTTTAGTTTTTCATCGTCTAAAGAAACGAAAATTCACTTTCTTGCACTTATTTCAACACATGTTAGGGATAGGAACGGCATCCTTTTGCCCTCCCTCCTTTTGGAGGGCAAAAGATATAGTGGATAGCCCGACCCCGATTTACAAAAGAAACGTTTCGCAATAGCGATATGTTTCTTTTGTAAATTGGGGGAACGCCCAAAAATTAGTGATTATGCAAATTTCATTAGTGTACAGGCTACTACTCCTGCGGTTTCTGTTCTTAATCTATTGTTGCCTAATGTGGTTGCTGTGAAGCCTTTTTGTATGGCATTTTGTGTTTCTTCAGGTGAAAAATCGCCTTCGGGTCCAATTAAAATGAGTTGGTTTTTGGTGGAATCGGTTATTTTGGCAAACTCTTTTTTGGGAAATTTTTCTCCGCAGTAGGCTATGGCTTTGACTTCGGCGTTTTGTTCTTCTTGTATGAATGTGGCGAATTTAACAGGCGGATGTATTTTGGGTTTCCATAGGCGTTGGGATTGTTTCATTGCGGAAACAAGGACTTTTTCCCATCGTTGTTCGTTGAATTTTTTTCGTTCGGAATGGGTGCAAATCAAGGGCGTAAATTCCGTGATTCCGATTTCTACGGCTTTTTCTAAAAACCATTCGATACGGTCGTTGCTTTTGGTTGGGGCTATGGCTATGCTTATATTTTGCGTTGGTTTTTCGTGGTGGATGATTTCATCTATAATAAACTCACATCGTTTAGGATGAGGGGTGCTAATGGTCGCTTTTAGCTCTGTTCCTTTGCCGTCTATTCCTCTTATTTTATCTCCTGTTTTTAATCGAAGAACTTTTACGGCGTGTTTGGATTCGGTTTCGGGAAGAACTTTTATTTGCTCCCAATCGGGAAGGTAAAACGTGTGCATTTTTGTCGATAAGGTTTTGATTAATCATTGATATTTGGAGAAAGCCAACGTTGCATTTTTTCAAAAGGAATGTTTTTTCGTTTGGCGATACTTTCTACTTGGTCGAGCATTATTTTTCCTACTCCGAAGTATTTGCTTTTAGGGTGTGCGAAATACCAGCCACTAACCGATGATGCAGGAAACATTGCCAAACTGTCGGTAAGTTTTACGCCTGTGTTTTCAGTAGCGTTCAGTAGCTTGAATAAACCAATTTTTTCGGTGTGGTCGGGGCAAGCAGGATAACCGGGTGCCGGACGTATTCCTCTGTATTTTTCTTTTATTAGTTCTTCGTTTTTCAGTCGTTCATCAGGCGAATATCCCCAATCTTCGGTTCTTACTTTTTTGTGTAAGTACTCGGCAAAGGCTTCGGCTAATCTATCGGCTAGTGCTTTCAGCATAATCGAGTTGTAATCATCGTGGTCTTCTTCAAAACGTTGTAAGTGCTTTTCTATATTCAACCCTGTTGTTACTACAAAAGCCCCGATATGGTCTTTCAATTGCGTTTCTTTCGGTGCGATAAAATCAGCTAAACAATTATTAGGTGCTCCTTTTACTTTTTTGATTTGTTGACGCATTTGACAAGATAAAAGAGCGACTTCCGTTCTGCTTTCATCGGAGTAAATTTCTATGTCATCATAGTTAACGGAATTAGCCGGAAATATGCCGTAAACCGCATTTGCTGTTAACCATTTTTCTTTCACGATGGTTTGAAGCATTTTTTGAGCATCGGCAAACAATTTAGTCGCTTCTTCTCCTACAATTTCATCGGTTAATATGCGTGGATAGCCTCCGTGCAACTCCCACGTTTGAAAAAAGGGTGTCCAATCGATATAATCGACCAATTTTTCTAAATCAAAATCTTTTATGACTTGAACCCCTGTTGTTTTTGGTTGGGCAATATCCTCCCCTTTCCAATCGATTGGTATTCTGTTTTTTCTAGCTGCCTCTATGGATATTAATTTCTTTTGTCCTAGTTTTTTCTGATGGTTTTCTCTTACTTTTTCGTATTCTTTTTTCAGATTTTGGACATATACCTCTTTCTTCTCTCCCAATAAACTTTCGACAACGGTAACCGAACGAGAAGCGTCTAAAACATGTACAGCTTGAGCACTTTTAAGGTGGGGTTCTATTTTTACAGCTGTATGAACTCTTGACGTGGTTGCACCGCCTATCATCAAAGGGATTTTAAGTCTAGATTTTTCTAGTTCTTTGGCTACGTCAACCATTTCGTCCAAAGAAGGAGTAATCAAGCCACTTAACCCTATAATATCGGCACCTTCTTCCTTAGCTCTACGGATAATTTCATCGCAAGGAACCATTACTCCAATATCAATCACTTCGTAATTATTACAACCCAAAACAACTCCTACAATGTTTTTTCCGATGTCGTGAACATCTCCTTTTACGGTAGCCATGAGGACTTTACCTGCACTGGTATTTCCTTCTCCTTTTTCTGCTTCTATGTAGGGAAGAAGATAGGCTACGGCTTTTTTCATTACTCTTGCTGATTTGACTACTTGGGGTAAAAACATTTTACCAGCACCAAACAAGTCTCCGACAATGTTCATTCCGTCCATCAAAGGACCTTCTATTACCTCAATGGGACGGGTGTATTTTTTGCGACATTCTTCTATGTCAACGTCTATAAATTCGGTTATTCCTTTAACTAATGAATGAGCAAGTCGTTCTTCTACAGGTTTAGTTCGCCATTCTTGTGTTTTTTCCTCTTTTTTTCCTGTACTTACAACGGATTCAGCAAAGTCAAGCAAACGTTCGGTTGCGTCTGGTCTTCTGTTTAGCAACACGTCTTCTACGTGTTCTAATAAATCTTTTGGTATATCATCATAAACTTCAAGCATTGCTGGGTTTACGATTCCCATATCCATACCTTCTTTTATCGCGTGGTAAAGAAAGGCGGAGTGCATGGCTTCTCTTACGGTATTGTTTCCTCTAAAAGAAAAGGAAACATTACTAACCCCTCCGCTGACGTGTGCTCCAGGTAAGTTTTCTCTAATCCAACGTGTGGCTCTAAAGAAATCCAATGCGTTATTATTGTGTTCTTCTATTCCGGTTGCTACGGGAAATATATTGGGGTCAAAAATAATATCTTGCGGAGGGAATTTGACAATATCGACAAGAATACGATACGAACGCTCACACATTTGTATTCTTTTTTTGTACGAATCTGCTTGTCCCTCTTCATCGAAAGCCATAACAATGGTCGCCGCTCCGTATTTTTTTATGAGTTTTGCTTGTCGAATAAATTCTTTTTCTCCCGATTTTAAACTAATAGAGTTTACGATACTTTTCCCTTGCACACATTTTAATCCTGCTTCAATAATCTCCCATTTCGATGAATCTATCATTACGGGAACTTTTGAAATATCGGGTTCGGAAGCAATTAAATTTAAGAAAGTAGTCATAGCTTCTACACCGTCCAACATCCCCTCATCCATATTGATGTCGATGATTTGTGCTCCTCCGTCAACTTGATCTCTTGCTACTTGCAAGGCTTCTTCAAATTCCCTGTTTTTTATAAGGCGTAAAAACTTCCGCGACCCCGTTACGTTGGTTCGTTCACCAATATTAATAAAATTAAGCTCCGGAGTAACGACCAAAGGCTCAAGTCCACTCAATTTTAAATAAGGAATATTCTTCCACTTGTATATATAATCTCCTGTATAATCGGGATGTAAACTCATAAGCAATCTTTAACTAAAGAACCGCAAAGATAAGTTATTTATGTTTTCCGTTTTTAATACATAGGAATTTAAATTATAATCATTTTAAAGAAGTTTTTTAAGAAAGGGGTGTTTTTTTCGTTTATTGAATAACTAACTTTCTTGAAATTTTTCCTTTAGCAGTAAAAACAGTAATGAAATACGTTCCTGTATCAAGGTCTTTTACATTTATTTCAGTAGGGGAAACGACATTTGTCATAGAGCGAATTAACTTGCCGTTAACATCCATAATAGAAATTTTTTGAACACCTTTTGCCGTAACAGTTATGTATTCAGAAGCAGGATTTGGAAAAATGCTCAACTGCGAATTACCATATTCTTGAACATTAAGCCCGTCATTATATGTGATTTTTTTGATAGTACTGCCTACAATTGTTCCGTCAATTGACAAACCACTAACTTTTAGCCAAAAAGTATCGCCGTTAGAAAATTGATTCGTATTCCAAGTAAAAGTAGTATCCGTTAAGTTGTTTGTAATGTCCGAAAAAGTATTTTGATTATCAGTACTGTATTCTAATTTATAGGTCAAAGGGTTTCCTTCATCCGGATTGTTTAGTTGCCAATTAAAAGGAATAGAGCTATTCCAAATAGAATCGCCCGCAATCGTTATATCGGGAATCTCATATGAGTGTAAAAGTTCAGCAAAACCTTTTCCAGTAACTGTTACGCCATTTATAGTTCCCGATATTGTTGTTGCCCCTTCATAAAAACGGAAAGGGCTTTGAACCTCTGAATTGCTATACAGAGTTGTTATAACCAAATCGACATTATTTATCGGAGAAGTCAATCTCCAGCTTTGAGCATAACATTTTTGATTATCCGGAGTATAGGCAAAAGATAAGCGTTCCAATTCAAAATCAGAGGTAGTATATTGCGTAGAATCATTTATATATGCCGAAAAAATCCTATATTTGTCATCATTTGGTATTGTATTTTCCTGTGTAAAAATATTCCATAAATTAATATCCATACCATTTGAAAGCTGCACAGCAAACCATTCATATTTGGTGCCGCTGGAAGGGTTTAAAGACCCATATTGCCTGTCAATCCATCCCAATCCCGAAATATTTTCCGTAATACCATTATAAGTTATTGTTCCGCTAATATCTATTCCCGTTTCAGAATAATAATATGTATAGTCAGATGCTCCTTGAAACAAGTATCCGCTATCCCCTAATATCAAAGGTTTTTTTATCGTATTATACTCTAAATCAAGAGAAACATACGCAGAAATTGCCTGTATTTCATATTCAAAAGGAAGAACAGCACCTGAGATATTGTGTTTATTTCTCCAAAACTCAGTCCCGCCCCCAAACAAACTCGCCGAAATATTAACTTGAGTCGTATCCAAAGTATCGTAAGACAATAATTTCATTTCATCGTTAAAAACCAGATTATCGTCATCACTAATGTTTAAAATACGAAACCCATCAATTGTACTTCCATACGGATAATAAAAATACGTCAACATATAGCTGTAATGCTTACCCGTAGTCGCTCCCGTTACGTGTCCAATCGTGTACCACCATTCCGAAGGCTCAGCAGTATGACGACCTTCATCCAACGGAAAAGAAATCAAACTTCCTGCAGGAGTGTAAGGATAAGTTTTCCAAGCTTGCGAAAAAAACGATAATCCCGAAAATAAAAACAAGGTCAAAAAAGTAATTTTATAGTTCATAAATTTAAGTTTTTTAAAAGAAACTTGTTTAAAGTTAACTTACTAAACTACGCGTAAAGCATTATATTTTCTGGACTTCAGCTAATTTTTATTCCATAGCTAATGGCTATGCAATAAAAATGGAGCTTTGCCAGAAAATATAAGCCTTCACGCTCGCTATTAGTCTGTCAACTTTAAACAAGTTCAAGTTTTGGGCGTTCCCATTACAGCATAGTAAAAGCAGTTTCGTTGCACTACACTACTTTTATTACGCTGTAATGGTCGGGCTATCACTACTCGCTTTTTTTGCTTGCAAACAGCAAGCAAGCAAAAAAGAGCTCAAACATGCCGTTCTATCCCTAACGCGATACCAATGAAGATACAAAAAATCATTATAATAACGAGAAAAAATTGTAATGATTTAAACTGCGACATCCATACTTAAGGTTTTGTATTCAATCTATTATCGCGGTTGGCTACTTCCCAAGCGGTGTAAAATACTAAACGTGCTGTTTTTTGTATTTTTTCAAAATCTATTTTTTCCACATCATCGGTTGGTTTGTGGTAATCTTCGTGCACACCACTAAAATAGAAGATTACAGGTATTCCATTTTTTGCAAAATTGTAATGATCGGAACGGTAGTAAAAACGATTGGGGTCATCTTCATCGTTGTACGTATAGTCCAGTACCAATTTTGTTTTTTCAGCATTTACCTTTTCGCTGATTTCATGTAAATCCGAACTGATTTTATCGGAGCCGATGAGATAAACATAATTATTGTCTTTGTGTTGATCGTCTATTCTTCCTACCATATCGATGTTTAAATCTACCACCGTTTTTTCTAATGGATAAATAGGGTTTTTTGTGTAGTATTCAGAACCTAATAAGCCTTTTTCTTCTCCCGAAACGGTCATAAATAAAATACTTCTTCTCGGTGTTGCACCTGCTTTTTTAGCTTCCATAAATGCTTGTGCCAATTCCAAAACCGCCACTGTACCTGAACCATCATCATCTGCTCCGTTGCAAACTTCTCCGTTGTCATAACCTAAATGGTCGTAGTGTGCTGTAATCACAACAATTTCGTCTTTTTTGTCTGTTCCTTCCAAAAACCCCAACACATTATCCGATTCCAA
The DNA here is from genome assembly GCA_026993705.1 of Flavobacteriales bacterium. Lineage (GTDB taxonomy): Bacteria > Bacteroidota > Bacteroidia > Flavobacteriales_D > Parvicellaceae > S010-51. The sequence continues at coordinate 6,941 of JALWSJ010000029.1, read as the reverse complement.
AACTTGATTGATATTCAAGTCTATATCAACTTTTCCAACAATTTTATTTGGAGTAGAAGAATCATTTATCGAAAGAATCTCTTGTGCTTTTTTAGGAGAAATATAGAAGTAAGGTATTAATTTTTTTTTATCCTTAATTCCTTTGTTGTGTAATTGCATTCTGGGGTTTTGTATGAAAAAGCCTACACGAGCAACGTTTTCTTCAAAATTATCCTTGATAGAGATAACAGCCAAAGCTCCGTGTTCTTGTGCCGCTTCCACTTTTTTTCTCCAATTTTTCCATCCTTCATTAATGGGTTGGTTCTCGGGAATCCCTTCTCGAACCAAAACCACTTTATTTCTTACGTCTATATCTTTGTAGTCAGAATAGCCGGGGGAATCAATTCCGTAATTGATGTAAACAATATCTTTTTGAGTTAATAGTGTATCGTTAAAACTTCCGAAATAATAAAAATCTTTTAAGAATTGTAATTTTTCTCCGTTTATTCTCAATGAAACTCTTTTAGGGTCGCGAACATCAACGGGGAATTTTTGAAAATACGAGGTGTCGTTTACTCCTTTTTCCAGACCTATTTCTGCAAAATAATCAGCAATGTATTTCGCTGCTTTTTTTTGTCCGGGCATGGCCGTTTCTCTCCCTTCGTACTCATCGGAAGCCAATACCTCCAGATGTTTTTTTAAATCTTCTTTTTTTATGGTTGTTGCAAAATCATCGATTGTGTTTCTGTTTTTTACGGTTGTTTTGGAGGTAATACCACACCCTCCGATGATTAGGCTTAATATAAATAAATATGTTATTGCTTTCATTTGACGGGTTTATTTTGAAACATTTTTAGTAGCTGGTAAGTAAAAAGGGTCGGAATTAATACGTGTTATTCAATTAGAAGGTTATTTCCATCAGTTGTAAGATAATATAAAACAAAAAAGCCTGTAAACTAGTGTTTACAGGCTTTTCTTGTTGTCCCACTAGGGCTCGAACCTAGACTCTTCTGTACCAAAAACAGACGTGTTGCCAGTTACACCATGGGACAATATGTGATGCGTTATTTACTAACGCGGTGCAAATATAAGAATAAAAATAATTAAGAACCAAACAAAAAAAGCAAAAAGTTTTAAAAAATAAAAAAAAGAGGAGAATATGGATTTAAGGTAAAATAGGTTTCACAAATAAAGATTATCTAAAGAATACGTGGAATATAGAAAAGGAAAGAATAAAGAAAAAACATAAAAAAACATAAAAATTGTTACGAAAATATAAATTGAATTGATTAACCTATTTATTTTATTAAATTCGCAACGCAAAATAATCAATAAAATGAACTACAAGAAAATAAATAATCTTACGGGATGGTTGGTGTTTTTTATCGCAACGGCGGTATATCTACTGACTATGGAAGAAACTACAAGTCTTTGGGATTGTGGAGAGTACATTACAACAGCCAATAAATTAGAAGTAGGACATCCACCGGGAGCACCGTTCTGGATGATGTTAGGTCGTTTGTTTTCTGCTTTTGCTAGTCCGGAAAACGCAGCGATGATGATAAATGCAATGTCAGCATTAAGTAGTTCGTTTACCATTTTGTTTATGTTTTGGACGATTACCATGTTGGTTAAAAAGTTAGCATTTAAAACTGGAGAAGAATTAGATACGGCAAACATTATAGCTATTATGGGGGCTGGTGTAGTTGGAGCTTTAGGATATACGTTCTCTGATTCTTTTTGGTTCTCTGCCGTGGAGGGCGAGGTGTATGCGATGTCCTCTTTATTTACTGCTATTGTATTTTGGGCAATACTTAAATGGGAAGTGGAAATGGATGCCTACGAAAAAGCTATAAAAGAAGGGAAAGAGTTTGCTGGTCATCCGGATAGATGGTTGGTCTTTATTGCTTATATGATAGGTCTTTCCATTGGAGTTCACTTATTGAACTTGTTAGCGATTCCGGCAATAGGCTTTGTGATTTATTTCAAAAAAACAAAAAAAATAACCCTCAAAGCTTTTCTGATAACAGGGATAGTTTCAGTATTCACCTTAGGTTTTGTACAAGCGGTGTTAATCCCAAAATCGGTTAGAATTGCAGATGCTTTTGAGCGGTTTTTTGTTAACTCGTTAGGGTTGCCGTTTAATACCGGTTTTTTTGTATTTGTGTTACTAACCATTGGTTTGCTTGGGTACGGGTTGTATTATACCGCACAAAAAAATAAGCATACGTTAAATACTATTCTTTTGTCTTTAGCGGTTCTGTTAATAGGGTATTCATCCTTTGTTATGATACCGGTGCGTTCAGCAGCAAATCCTCCTTTGGATGAGAATAATCCGGAAACTTTAGCTTCTTTAGTGTCCTATCTAAACCGTGATCAATACGGAGCTTGGCCTATTCTTAAAGGTCAGTATTGGAATTCTCCAACTTATCCCGGCTGTGATGAGGAGCATTTGAAGCCACCTAAAAGTGCCTATATGCAAGTTTATGCCATAACAGAAAATGCAGTAAATGGCGAAGTAACGAAACAACAAGCTCAGGAGATTAAAGAGCAATTATATCTGATGGGGATTAGCCCTAGTTTTAAAAAGATAAAGGGAAATTCACAAAAGGTAAGGATTTCGGTTCCGGAGAAAGAATTTTCTTTTATGAATAGATGGGAAAAAGATAATTTCTTAGTAGATGTTGCAACGTTAAACCAAGAGTTTAAAGATAAGGGAATTAATTTCCAATTGGCTTTTGAGGATGATGTAATGACAAAATACATAAATACCAACGAAGGTAAAGCAGGTGAAAAGAAGTATGTTGCTGAATATACTACGATATTCCCTAGAATGTACCGCCAAGGAAAAGGACCTTTGTATATGGTATGGAGTGATTATGAAGGGAATCCGAATAAAGTGTTGCCTCCGGATCCTCGTATTCCTATTCAAGGGGTAACGGATAGAGAACAACAATATCAATTTTTAATATCTAAAGGATATACTAAAGAAGCGGAAATGATAGCTAAAGACGGTTTGTATATGCCGACAATGGGAGAAAATATTCGTTACTTTTTCCGCTATCAATTAGGATGGATGTATTGGCGTTATTTTTTGTGGAATTTTTCCGGAAGACAAAACGATGTGCAAGGAAATGGTAGAACACCCGGCAGTGGTAATGAAATATTGGAAGGAAATTGGTTGAGTGGGATTGATTTTATTGATGAAGCACGATTGGGGACACAAGATAACTTACCGGAATATTTAGCATTAAATAAGGGTAGAAATATATACTATATGTTACCATTGATTTTAGCACTGATAGGGTTTATTTTCCATATGATTAAAGCTCCTAAAGATTGGTTTACGGTCTTGCTGTTGTTTTTACTTACAGGTATAGCGATTGTTGTTTACTTAAATCAAAAGCCAATGGAGCCGAGAGAACGTGATTATGCGTATGCTGCTTCCTTTTATGCCTTTGCAATATGGCTGGGAGTTGGAGTTTATGCTTTGTATCAGTCTGCTCATAAGCTGTTTACAAAAGATGTTGATTCTAACATCTTGTCTGTTTCTATCGCCGGTACAATTTTAGCTCTGTTTTTTATTACAGACCTATATGTTGTTCTTTATGTTTCTGTTGTCATAGCTGTTTTATTCGGCTTAATGATGGCAGTAGGAAAAGTTTCGGATAACCGTGTCTTACATGCCGTATTAGCTGTAGGTTTAACACTTGTTGTACCTACGCTTATGGCAATAGAAAATTGGGACGACCACGACCGCTCTAATCGTACAACCGCAAGAGATTTGGCTTATAACTATTTGGTTTCTTGTGATAAAAACAAAAATGGAGGAGCAATCTTGTTTACGAATGGGGATAATGATACTTTTCCTCTTTGGTATATACAAGAGGTAGAAGGTGTGCGTACGGATGTTCGTGTGGCTAACATGAGTTTGCTAAGTACTGATTGGCATATTAACCAAATGAAACGTAAGGCTTATGAATCTGAGCCTTTACCGATTCAAATGAGAGAGTTTAGCTATCGTTCGGGTACACGTGATTATGTGATTATTGAGCCAACCGACAAAACCAAAGATGAGTGGGTGCCGGCAAAAAAAGCCATGGCGTTTATTTTAGATGATAATCACAAAAAACATTATGATTTCTCATGCCAAGAAGAGAATTATACCATTTATAAAAATGTATATATTCCTGTCGATAAAGATGCGGCTATAGCTAGTGGGATTTTGAGAGAAGAAGATAGAGATAAGGCGTTGGATACTATTCGTTGGTCGTTAAGTGGTCAGACTTTGTATAAAGCGGATTTAGCAGTGTTAGATATGTTGGCTAATTACAAATGGGACAGACCTATCTATTTTGCCAGTCTTGCAGGAATGCAAGCTAACAGAGGTTTAAAACCTTATATGGAAAGTGAGGGAATGACGTATAAGTTAACTCCAATCAATCACGGAGCTAATGGTGGTACTAATGCTGAAAAAATGTATGAACTGATGATGGATGAAGAGAATGGTTTTAAGTGGGGGAATATGAAGGGCAAAGGCGTGTATGTTGATTACTATACGATGAGAATGGTGTATGGTATTCGTGTGCAAATGATGTTCTTGGTAAACGATTTAATAAATGAAGGAGAGAATGAAAAAGCAATAGCTATCTTGGATAAGGTGTTTGAAGAAATGCCGATAGAGAATAATCAAGTTCCACCGGGGGATATTGTTGTTCGTTTGTGTACAAGTTACTATGCTGCCGGAGCAAAAGAAAAAGGTGATGCTTTAGCTAAGAAATTGGCAGATTTGGAAATGAATAAAGTGGAATACTATATGAGTATGGATGTGGATAAATTCTTCCTAAAAGTGGTGAAAGAATTTGGTTCGAGTATGAATAATATAGAGTTTTTAAGACAAGCATCTTTAGGAGAAGATCTTGGGCAAAATGAAATGTTTAGACCGGATCCGACGAATACTTATTTTGAAGCTCAAGGAGTGCTGGAAGGAAGTCGTTACCCGGAGATTTGTGCGAAAGCTAAACAGGTATTTATCGAAACGAATAACCGATTTAGTAATATCTATTCTAATCCGCAACAATTTCCAGTGAATTTGGTTCGAGCGGTATGGTTGAATGGAATGAAAAGATAATTTGACTTAATCAAAAAAAAGGAAGATACTATCTTCCTTTTTTTTTGTATTGATGTATTACAATGAATATTGTTTCTGTACCCAATTGGATAAGGCGATTTTATCGTCCGGCAATATGGAAGATTCCGACGTCAGAAAAAGTGGTTTATCTGACTTTTGACGACGGTCCTACTCCTATGATTACCGAAAGTGTAATGGATGTATTGGATGAATACAATGCTAAGGCAACTTTTTTTTGTCTCGGCTCTCAAGTCGAAAAACATTTGAATTTATTTAATGAAATACAAAAAAGAGGACATAGGGTTGGAAATCATACTTTTAGTCATATTTCGGGTTGGAGTTCTACGCCTAAGGATTATTTAGATGACGTTGAAAGAGCATCGCAAGTAATATCTTCCAGTTTATTTCGTCCACCTTACGGCAGAATAACAAAGAAGCAATTTAATCAAATAAAGAAACGCTATACTGTTGTGTTTTGGGATATAATTCCAGGTGATTTTATACAAGGTATAACCTCAAAAAAGCTATTAAAAAATACGTTAAAGTATCTGAAATTGGGTTCGGTGATAGTGTTTCACGATAGTATTAAATGTGGAGATGTTCTATTAGAAACTTTACCAGTTTTGTTAGAAGAATTAAAGCAAAGAGGTTATCGATTGGAAGTGATTCCTTTTGAGTATTGATGGTTGGAGAGGGTGTGAAGTGCAGTCTTATATAAATCATCTACTTATCTATTGCAATATTATAATTTTCGTCAAAATAAAACGGCTCCGTCTTTGCGATGATTAATCCTTCTGAAAGTTGAATAGTTTCTACTGAATCAAACTTTTCTGATACGGTTTTTAACATTGTATCGTCATCTACTATAATGAAGTTATAGATTGTTTTTTGTCCTTTTTTATACAACCAGTTTTTGTTGACTACATGCGTATATGGTTTCAGGTTCTCATGAATACATCGAATTAATATGTGTTCTTTTGAAAACATCGTATTCTTTTTAGATTTCCAATAAGTTGAAAGTCCATTTTGTAACTCTAATTTGTTTTTGTTAGCGTTAATTATTTTTGTTTCATTGGGATAAAAGTTGATTTTTCTTACAAGTTTATTGTAATTGAAGTTGGAGATAAGAAGTAAGAATAATCCTATAAAAGCAATACGGCCTATATTGAAGCTATAGGATATGCTGTTATTACCAAGTACCCGATGCAAGAAATACGGAAAAAGGAAAACCAATACAATCAAGATTTGATAATTGTACCGAATGGAATCTAAGCCTGTTATTTTGCCTGCTAATATAGGGAGGGTTGTCATTATGGTTATGAAGAAGAGAAAATACACCTCAAGAAAACGAGGGGATTTTCGTTCTCGATAAACAAGTATGATGTTGAGGACGTAACTAATGATACTTATTGCAATAAGTAGCGAACTAACGGATAGTTCCTTTAAGGATATAATTGTGTTTTCTATAAAAAAGAAAAACGAGAATTTTATTTTCTCGAAATCGACACTTACCTTGTCTGATGCAATCATTAACCACCCCAACCTTTCGGCAAGGAATAAAAAAAGATAACCTAGTATAACGCCAAGGTAAATAGGAGCTAAGGTGGTAATTGTTAATTTTTTTCTGAGAGTTCGGACAGAAGTAAGGAAGAGTAAGGTTAAGGTAATGGGAATAACAAAGTTTATAACGATGGATTTATCTGAAGTAACTATTCAGCGGACGAAGATACATTAAAAATAATTATTTTTAGAATAAAGTTTTCCTCATCAAGTTTTTCGTAACTAAGGAAAGAAGTTAAAAAATGAAGTACTAAATTTACTACCTTAGATT